>JBMYPC010000047.1:0-22042 GCA_049599895.1 Bacteriovoracaceae bacterium
TTTACCTTAGCGGATGGCACTTGTATTCAAGCGAAAGGCAATGAAGAACTCATGGATATCTTTCCAACTCTCAAAGTTTTTCATATTCGAGCTTTCAAGCTCAAGCTCATGCTCTCCCCACTTGATTTTAAGTTTTGGACAATCCTGCATAAGAGAATCGAGATAATTATTGAGATAGGCCCCAAAAAATGACTCATCATCTGCGTTTAAAAAGCCATTCTTTCGTAAGGCCTTATTCACTTCAGACTTCTTTAATGAGATCAGAGAAAAACCGATCTTATAAAGATCAACAAAGTCTAAAAAATTAAAAAAGTCCTTTTGATGATCAGAATATTGAGTCTTCACAAAATCAATTCCAAGATCAAGATGATGCATGACTTTTTTTGCCGTTCGATTCATGGCGAGTCGTCCAGACTTTAAGGCCTGGTCTAACTCTAGGGAGCCATTGATAAGACGAAGGAAATTAAACTTAAGATATGGAATGCGTCCATCTTCAATCGTCTCAAATAACTCTTTATCATAACTTTGAATTTTGTCTTCATAAGGAATAAGAGCATCATGGTGAAGAATTTGATTTTGCCCCTCAAGGTCAATGGCCGGAGTCAAGTTCTCTTTAATTCGAGTTTTTACGTGATAGTGAATATGACTTTCACTTGGAAAAGCTGAAACAAACTCAAGAGCATCAAAATAATCAACAAAACCGTAATCTCTTAAGCGCTCTTTTTTATTTCGATACTCATCCTCTTGAAAAGAAGAAAAGGAATCAACTGTTAACTTAAAGAGATAGCTATAGGCCTTCTCGACACCCATTTGATAATAAAGAAAACGAATTCCCTCTTGAAGTTCTTTGGCGTAGGGAAAATTCTCTTCATATTCAATGAGAAGAAGATCATCATCAGTTAAAAAGAAATGTTCGTGTTCTGGATACTGTGGATCTTCTTTATCAAAAGTTGAAATATTAAATCGCCCTTTCAGAAAAAGCGCAAATTCAGAGCTTTTAAGAAATTCCGTTTTAATATCATCGACTGAAACTCTATCAAATATGGCAAGCCATGAATCAAAGCCTTTAACATCAAGATCATCTTTACTCCAAAGATCAATGTCGAGAATCGCTTGCCTTTGTTCTTTTGAAAGTGCTGGAATGAGTTCAGAAGTTCTTTCAATCGTTTGTCTTTTCAAATAGAAATAAAGTGGCTGCACAGGAAGTGATTGAAGCCCCTCTTTTGTCTCCACTAGGGATTGAATATTTTCGATATCAGAATAGGCTTTTGATTCCAGCAAAAGTTTATTAAAAAAACTTCCTAATTCATTTTTTCCCATAGAAAACCTCTACTCAATTGTAATTTAAAGACGGCCCAGTAATTTACGATAAATTTGATCTCCAATCAATCAATACTTTTCCCTGACTCTTACGATTCTCAATATACTCATGAGCCTTGGAAACATCTTCTGGAGCAAAGACTTTATCTACTTTAGGCCTAAACTGATAATCATTCCATTTACCAAGATAACTCTTTAAAAACTCGTCTTTTAAAAAGAGTGTCAGAACATTAAGGCCATGGACCCCATGATTCTCATTCATCAGATCAATCGAATTTATTGAGCGAATCTTTAAGAAAGTCCCTATTGCCTTAAAAAGATCCCTTCCCCCTGGGGAGATCATAGAGCTCACTCCTAAATTAACGACTTTGCCTAGAGGTTTAAGATGACTTTTAAGACTCGTATAAGGAAGTCCTCGACTATTGATAATAAGATCAAACTGCTTATTTGAAGCTTTAATTTCTTCATAACTTAAATAGGCCTTAAGACCTAAGTCCTTTAAACCTTTAAGTTTTCTCTCACTGGTTGTAAGACCTGAGATTGAAGTTTCAAACTGAAACTCTTGATTCATAAGATGGATCATCATCTGTCCCAACGCTCCAGTAGCACAATCAATCAAAACTTCATCAGTGCCTCGAATTCTTCCAAGCTCAAAAAGGGCAATATAGGCGGTCATAAAGCTTACGGGAACAGAAGCCGCTTCTTTTAAAGAAAGGGAATCAAGAGAAATGGGAATCACTTGCCACGCTGGAACTCGGATATGTGAGCTATAGCCACCAAACATAGCTCCCGCCATCACAGGGTCTCCAGGCTTTAAATGTTTTACTTTTTTTCCGACTTTTGAAATCGTTCCTGAAACTTCATAACCAGGAACAAAGGGAAACTTTGGAGCATCTTGGTAAAGACCTTGTCTCATATGAATGTCTGCAAAGTTAAGCCCTGAAAATGAGGTCTCAATTTCAACCTCATTTTCTAGGAGTGAGTCTCGACTCTGCTGGAAGCTTTCCAACTTTAAGACATTTGAATCCCCAGCTTTGGTGATTATGATTCTTCTCAAGCTATCACTCACTTTTTTACACATTTCTTCTAATTTTTAATTATTTACAGCACCTTACTTACTAAGTTTTGGGGGCTACGTCACTGAAAGATCTCAATTATTTTGACTACTAGCATCTGAAAAAGTATAGTCCACCATCTTTATAACCATGCCGTAGGGATCTTTAATGACGCAGGACTACACGATATCTCAATCTAAGCCGAATCCAGAAGACAATTTTGAATATTTTGCCAGTGAAAATCCTCACCCAGCAAGGGCCCGGGAGATGATCAAAAAATATCCTGAGCTTAAAAAATATATGGGCCATTACCCAAAGACAGCTCTTATTGCACTGGCAATTTTCACAGCCCAAGTTGGACTTGGTGTCTTCTTTGCGACAGATAATGTTTCTTGGCTTTATATTCTCGCTACTGCTTATCTTTTTGGAGCTTTCCTTCATCACTGTCTTTTTGTGATTATTCATGAAGCTGCTCATAACCTCATCTTTAAACCAGCTTGGGCCAATAAAGCAGCTGGGATTTTCTGTGATTTCTGCCAAGCGGTTCCTACTTCAATTAGTTTTAGATTTTATCACCTAATCCATCACTCAAATATGGGTGAATATGATTTGGATGCGGATCTTTCTCACGACAAAGAGGCAAAGCTTATTGGTAACTCATTTCCTAAAAAGATCCTTTGGTTTCTCTTTTTCTTTGTCGTTGAAGCCTTAAGACCTCTAAGGCTTAAAAGAAAGCAACCTATTGATGTTTGGTTTGTTGCAAGTATCGTCTTGGTCATCGCCTTTAACGTCTCTTTAGGTTATTTTATTGGGGCAAAAGCGATTTCTTATCTTCTTCTCTCTACTCTGTTTTCAGTTGGGCTTCATCCGGTAGGAGCAAGATGGATTCAAGAACATTATATTCTTCGAGAAGGACAACAGACTTATTCTTACTATGGACCACTTAATAAACTGGCCCTTAATGTCGGTTATCATAATGAACACCATGACTTCTTTAGAATTCCTTGGGTTCACCTGCCAAAGATTACTGAGACAGCTCCAGAATATTACAAATCACTTCTGGCCTACAGAAGCTGGTCGAAACTTCTTTGGAGATTTTTAACAGATAAAGACCTTAGTCTTTACTCTAGAGTGATTGTGAAAAAATCGAGAGCTGGCCAAAAAGCTTCTCAAGAGAAGCAAGAAGGCCAAGGGATTATTGCTGATCCTAGCGCTATGCCGCAGTTCACAAAAAGCTCTGAACAAAACCCAGAGCACATTAACGCTTAGCGAGCAAACAAATTTGTTAAACCTTGACTAATTTAAGCTTTAGTCTAAGGCAAAATCCATAAATTATTGGTCTTCATGAGATAAATAAGTAATAATATTAGATACATGGCTTCGAATATTACAGAAACTGCTTCGGTACTTTCAGCTACCGTCCCCCTAATGGGCCTTGCCCTTGCCGCTGCACTTGCAGTTGGAAAACTAGCATCAAAGTTTCAGGTACCAAAAGTTACAGGATTTATTCTTGTTGGCATACTCCTTGGCCCCACTGGTGCAAATCTCATCACCGCAAAAATAGCCCATAATCTGGAGTTTATTAATCAGATAGCCTTCGGTTTGATCCTCTTTAATATCGGCGGTGTCTTTAACCGTGAAATTTTCCAATCTGTTGGACGAAAACAAGTTAAGTTTTCGTTGGTTCTCGGACTCTTTATTTGGATCTCAACCTTCCTTATATGTTCGATTTTTGGTTATTTAAATTATGGAACTTGGTATCAGGCTTTCGTTCTTGCCGGTTTCCTTGCCATTGTCGCCATCGATCCTGCACCACCAACTTCTCTCCTTGTGATTAAAGAGGTTGATGGAAAAGGGCCTCTTACTCAATCAATTTTTATTTTCCTCGTGGTTTCAACATTATTAGGAATCACTGTTTCTGAGCTTACAGTTATTGGTTACCAATCAATGGAAATATGGCCAAGTGAAGTTCAAGCAACATTAACGACCCGTTTGACAGATCTTGGTATTTCATTTCTAGGTTCTATTCTTGCTGGTATCGGGCTCGGTTTTATTCTGAGTTATTGGGAACAAAAAGAAAAAAACCAATACGAAATCCTTCTTGGAGTTGTCACAACTCTTATGCTCGGGCAAACTCTGGCCCATTACTTTAACCTCAATGCCATGCTCATTAGTTTAACTCTTGGCTTTATCATTATTAATATTTCAAATACTGGAAATGCGATTCATTCCGCAATTAAAGGAATGGGGCTTTCAATTTATGCTCTTTTCTTTGTCCTGGCCGGTGCTCACATTGACCTTACGACCCAGCTTGCTTCATTAGGTATTGCAAGTCTTGGTTACGTTCTCGCAAGATTTATTGGTATTCCTTTTAGTTCAATCCTCGCAGCAAGAATTGTTGGAGAATCAAAAGAGCTTGGAATGAGAAAGGGACTTTCAGTTCTCTCTCACGCAGGTCTTGCCATGGCCATGGTTCTTAACCTCAAGCCAATCGATGATAAAATTGCAAAAGATATTATTGGAATCGTTATGAGCTCCATTTTTATCTTTGAGATCGCTGGCCCTCTTCTTTTAAGATTCTCAATTATGAAGGCCAATGAAGCAGACATTCTTTCAGGAAAAGATATTACTTCAAAAGCGACAATCACTTTTAAAGATCTCTTTCGAAATCTTTTATTCAACCTTCACATCATTAAGCCAAAGTCGACCTCTCATATCAATAGTATCCGTCACCTTATTAAAAGAGACATTATTGCGATTCAAGAAAATGCGACTCCAAAAGAGATTGCAAACTTTGTCAAAACTCATCACGCTTTTATGTACGCGATCGTTGACGAGGAACATAAGTATAAAGGAATTCTTGATATTTCGGCTCTTCATCAATCACTTAATGACAGCGATGAATTTCAATTTGTTAAGGCAAAAGATCTTATCGGTCCCACATATTTAATTAAAGAAAATGTGAAATACCATGAGGCCCTACAAATCTTTGAGCAGCTTGGAGTGACAGAGCTTCCCGTTGTGAATTGTGACACCCGAGATCTTGTTGGATCTATCCACCATAAAGATGTTGTCGTAGCAAACTCGACACAGAAACCAGCAAATGTGAAAACTTCAGAGTACCAAGTAAGCTCTTATTTCGATGATTAAAAAATCATGCCAAACATCGATTCCGCTTGAAGGCCATTGCCTTTATAATTTCGATCTCTCATCACCTCCTGAAACGATTAATCTTTATTTACATGGGTTTGGCCAAACTGCTGAGCAATTCTCTAAAATTATTGAGCCTATACTCACAGACAAAGATCTTATTCTCAATGCTCCATTTCCCATTCCCAATATCTTTGAAAAGAAAATCGACTTTGCCAGTATGAGGTCTGATTTTCGCTTCACATGGTATTTCTACAATAAAGAAAATGATACTTATCTTATTAAGATGGACTCAGCTCTTGAGTATATCCAAACTCTGCTACAATCATTAAACCTTCTCGATCATAAGTTTAATATTATTGGCTATTCTCAAGGGGGTTATCTCGCGCCTTTTCTTGGACAAGCTCTTAAGAACGTCTCAAAAGTTTTAAGCTGTCATGCGAGTCTAAGAGAAGATAAACTTTTTTCAGAAAAAGCGCAGAAGCTTCCCTTTTCCTTCTATCAAATAAACGCTAATCAAGATGAGTTCATCGACAACGAGCTCGCAAAAGAACGCTTTAACCTTGCAAAAGAAAAGTTTTCTGAAGCCCAGTTTATTGAAGTGAACTCAAAACATCGGATAAAATCAGAGACTTTAGAAGCGATTTCAAAGATTTTAGACTAAAACATCCTTTATCGTGAAAATAACGATTTAAGTTCCTATAAGCAAAAATAGTTGTCGATTTTCAAGATATCTTAAAGAACATCTAAGTTGTTCAAAAAAGCTGTTTCAAGATTGTATCTATCTAAAATTATTCATGTTCAATCAAAAACTTCGACATTTATCCTAAGGCCCTTGAACGACTTTTTCGAAATGTTAATCTAGCTGGGAAATATTTTTTTCAGTTAACGTTTGTCCGCTGTACGTCCGCTCCAACCTGTACGTTTGATAAGAACAATACAAAATCCTAAGTTGAAAACTGAGCATGGTTCATTACTAATGAGACTATCGTCTTGGTTGATCGACCCCTAGGAGTCTGTCATGAAATCGAACAAAGTACACTCTTCACTATTTACTAGTGTTATTTTGCTTTTAGGACTTACCTCTTGTAACGAAGCTCAATTCTATGAAAAAGAACTGACCAATTCTGCCTTAAATGCAGACGAAGTTATCACTGATGAGCTCTTAATTGTTTCAGAGCCGGGTGACTCTCAGTCTGGTTCGGGATCAGATTCTAGCTCAGGATCGTCTGGATCCAACAATGACTCAGGTTCAGGTTCAGGTTCAGGTTCAGGTTCAGGTTCAAACATTATCATTATCTCTGATTCAGACTCTGGTTCAGATTCTAGCTCAGACTCTAGCTCAGACTCTAGCTCAGACTCTAGCTCAGACTCTAGTTCAGATTCTGGTTCAGATTCTGGTTCAGACTCTAGTTCAGACTCTAGTTCAGACTCTAGTTCAGACTCTAGTTCAGATTCTAGCTCAGATTCTGGTTCAGATTCTAGTTCAGATTCTAGCTCAGATTCTGGTTCAGATTCTGGTTCAGATTCTAGTTCAGACTCTAGTTCAGACTCTGGTTCTGACTCAAACTCAACTTCTGATTCGAGCTCTGACTCTGGATCAAATTCTGAATCAAACGCAGATCCAAATGCAGATTCAGACTCTGACTCAACAGGTGCCCCAGTCATCCTCACTGATTCATTTACACAAAATGTATCAGAAGAAAAAGCCGTTGATATTCTTTGGGTCATTGATAACAGTGGCTCGATGTCAGACAACCAAAGAGCATTGGCCACAAATTTTAAATACTTTATTGACGAGTTTATTCAAAGAGATCTCGACTTTCAAATGGCGATCACAACCACTGATGCCACAAGAGATGACTCTGGAGATATGATTGGAGACTACACGAGACTAGATTCAAAAGCTGCAACAGATGATGAAGCTGATTTTTTAAATTATTTTGCCAATACTGTCAGAGTTGGAACTTATGGATCATCTTATGAAAAAGGTCTTCAAACAATGGAGAAGTTTCTTGAACGCCATAGTCGCTACTGGCTTAGAGACGACGCTTATCTTGTTGTTGTGGTTCTTTCAGACGAAGATGAACAATCTCGAAAATCAGCTTCATATTACTATGACGTCTTAGCTGACTATAAATCTGATATGAGATACGTAAAAGTTAATAGTATTGTTTCTTATAGAACAGCGACTTTCGGTGATGAGTCTGAAGGATTTAAGTATAAAGAGATCTCGGAGCTTACCGGTGGTGAATCTCATAATATCGAAGAAGACTTCTATGAAACATTAAGTGATATGGGTGGAACCATTGTTCAACTACTCTCAAGTTTTGCTCTTTCAGAAAAAGCGATTGAAAGCAGTATTGTTGTTGAAGTGAATGGTAACCAAGTTCAAAACTGGGAATACAACTCTCAATCAAAAAGTATTGAGTTTGATAATGGGTCTCTTCCTGAGGAAGGAAGTGATATCCAGATCACGTACCAAAAGGATGAGTCATGAAATTGATTCGAATTGTGCTAAAAATAATGGCAGTTGGTCTTTTGACCAACTGCTACTCTGCCTACTCCTCTGAAAAAGACCTCTATGACTTTCTCTGGTTGGATCAAGACAAAAGAGTCTATGTCCTTCAAAACAAAGTTTTTAAAAAGAAAAAATCTTTTTTCTTTCAGGCAGGATATCTCATTGGACTCTCAAATGAATTCCAAGACACAAAAGGATTTCACTTTGGAGCTGGTTATCACTTTACAGAACAATTAGGTATTGAGGTTATCTATAATTCCTATAGTAACTCTGATAACGATGCCACGATTAATCTTCGAGAGATTAACGAAGAGGTTCCCTTCACAAGAAAGTTTAACTCTCTTATGGGAGTCATGGTTCGTTGGGATCCCTTCTATGGGAAATTTAATATTTTCAACAACATCATTTACTTTGATTGGACCTTCGCGGCGGGTCTCGGAAAAATTGAAACAGAGTCAAATGCTAATACAGTTGCAGATCCGAATTCGGCAAACGCTTTTACTTCAGAATCATACTCAGCTGGGCTTGTAAAAACAGCTTTTAAGATTCATGTAACCGAGAGATGGTCTGTCGACACCCAACTTTTAAGAACGATCTACAATGCTCCTGGCCCTAAATCAACAACAGGACTTCAAGAAGATAGTTGGCGAGGAAATTCTGACTTTATCCTATCTGTGGGGTTTTCGTTTTGAACAAAAAGACATTCTTAGGATTGCTCCTATTTTCATTCATGCAACACTCAGCTTTTGCTTCAATGAAAAAAGCTGAAAGATATTACAACAAGGACCAAAAAAAGTACCTTGAAAAGATCGTTGAAGAACTTATGAAATCAAAGTATTTCTTCTCAGCTTCATTGTTTGCAAAAGAAATTCTGATTTCAAGAGACAAGCTTCCAACTTACTTTGAGAGTCGTCTTGAGAAACTCATTCTCAAGACAGGAACTCAGTCTTTTCTCCCTCTTTCTAATAATGTTCTTGAAAAACATAAATCTCCTTCACTCTCTTTAGTTCTTGGCATTAAATATTTTCAAAAAGCAAGATACCAAGATGCAATTAGAGTTTTAAATCGAATCCCAGAAAATCACCGGTTTTCGCCTGAAGCCTTTATGATGAAAGCTTCTGCGCATAATCTTCTTAAGCAGCACGAAAAGTCTTTAAATGTTTATCAGCAATGTATTGAAAGTTCTTCAAACTTTGAAGAAAAAGCAAAGCACAAAAAACTTAAAAGATACTTTGCGATCATTAGAGAGAACTGCCATATCCATGTGGCGAGGGCCTATTACACCCAAAAAGATTATGAAAAGGCAATGGAACTTTATGAAAAGATTCCTAAAACTAGTTATAGATGGCCTTATATAATACTAGAGAAAGCATGGACTCATTACTATCTCAAAGACTATAACAGAACCCTTGGTTCTCTTGTGACTTATAAGTCCCCCCTACTTAGTAGTTATTTCTTCCCAGAAGCAGAGATTTTAAATGCTCTCTCATATTACCGCATGTGCCTTTGGAATGATTCTTTGAAAAAGATTGAAGAGTTTTATAAAGTTTATAAGACGAGAAGTGATGAACTAAAAGGTCTTCTTCTTCAGCACAAGACCTCGCAAACATTTTTTCTTAAGCTTCTTTTTACTCCTCTTGCTCAAACGGAAAAAGCAAACCCCTTTATTCGTAACCTTGTCACTCAAGTCAAAAAGCAGGTAAAGTTTTCTGTTGATGTTGTGAATTACAAAAAAGCTCAACATGAGCTCAAGTTTATCAAATCTTTAAAGAAGGGAGCTTTTCAAAGGGAACTCCTCTCAATGATCAAGACGGAAGTTAGCTGGCGAGCAAAACATCTCAATTATTATTTAAAAAAGAATATGTTCCATTTTCTCAATGAGATTCATCGCTTCTCCTATGAAATGTTTAATATCAAGCTCGAGATTTTCAGTCAGCAGCGAAACCTTGTCTATAACAATAAGCGCCTCGTCTCTTATCGAAATCGAGGAAGTGATAAAAATGTAAATCGTCAGGATCACCAACAATTCTATGACTTTCGCGGAGAATTTTGGGGAGATGAACTTGGAGACTATTCCTTTGGTTTAAAATCCAATTGCAAAACCATTGATAAAAAGAAAAGAAAGGCAAGAAAATGAAAATTCTCTTTTTAAGTCTCACATTTTTAATTTCTCTAAATAGCTACTCACAAAACAGCACCGAGGAGAATAAAAATGTTGTTGTTCAATATAAAAAGTATGAAAGCTTTGACCTTGGTGAACTCGAGGTTAAAGGTCGAATCATTGCACCAGGAGATCTGAGTGTAAAAGAGAGAAGCCGCAAGGTTTTTAAGAGAGATCTCTATGAGAGATACAATTTTGATCAAGAAATCAAGGAGGACATCAAAAACTTGAGATAAAGACTAAACTTTAGTCTCGCCCAAAATTCATCGCGCTGCTCACATCTGCACGTTACCACCCTATCCCAGCAAACCTAGCTCAAGTAATTGAAAAAACTAGGCAATTTTTTCCATTATTTTTAAGTCGGTTTTAAAAAAAACCGATAAAGAAGCTAGATTTATAAGATTTTTTGATTCTCAAATCATTTAAATTAGGTTGATTTGAACTTAGATAAGGAGTGAATAATGGAAACAGAACTGGCAACTCAGGCTGCTACAGCAGCTGCTGCAGATCCAAGTTTTTTAGAAAGCTTAGCGCTTTTTATGCACGAAGGTGGATCATTTATGTGGATTATTCTTTTGGTTTGGGCCATTGGAATAGCGATCTCACTAGAAAAAATCAAAAGCCTTCTCAGCTATGATGTTGATGGAAACAGTCTGATGAATCTTGTCAAAAAGCATGTTCTTCTTAACGACGTTGCTGAAGCGATTAAAGCCTGTTCAAACACAAATGCTCTTCTTCCTCTTGTTCTAAGATCGGGACTTAAGCGTGCAAATCAATCTAAGGAACAAATCCAAGATGCTGTAGAGGCCTCAATGCTAGAAGTCGTTCCTAAAGTTGAAAAAAGAATGAACTACCTAGGACTCCTAGCGAATATCTCAACTCTTTGTGGTCTTTTAGGAACGATCTATGGTCTTATCCAATCATTTGCCGCTGTGGCAACTGCCGACCCTGCTTCAAAAGCAAAACTCCTCGCTCTTGGTATTTCAAAGGCCATGAACACAACTGCTGCAGGACTTATTGCAGCGATTAGCCTTATGATTATTCACTCAATCCTCACCAGCAAAGGTGAGAAAATTCTCAATGAAATTGAAGAGTACTCAGTTAAGCTTATCGATCTTCTTGGAACGAAGAAAAACTATAAGACTGATCAAGATGAGACTCAGGCCGCTTCTTAAATGAATCTTTAAGATTGCCTTAATACTCAATTAAAGAGGTCGCCATGAGAATGAAAAGAAGTATGAAGAAGATTGAGAAACTTAACCTCATCCCTATTCTGGATGCGGTTTTCATCTTTATCTTCTTTCTTTTAATGTCAGCACAATTTCTTGAAGTCTATGAAATTGGAAGTGATGCACCAGCTGTCAAGATGGTGGAAAAGGACAATAAGGATAAAAAAGATCCTCTTAATCTGACTCTTGAAATTAGCAAAAAAGAAATTAAGGTTCTCACGGGGTTAAACTCAAGAACCGTCGCTTCAGTTGCTTTTTCAAAAGATGCGAATTCTTATGACCTTGATAAGCTCAAAAAGGTCTTAGTCGATATCAAAGTAAAAAACAGCGAAGAAGAGTCTATTATCCTTAGGCCAAAGGCCAATGTTCCTTATAAATCAATCGTTAAGATTATGGACACTGCAAGAAAGCTTGAACGTAGTGAAACAGAGCTTGTCATTGAAAACAAAAATGGAACAAAAGTAAAAACAAGAAAGCTTTTTGAGCAAATTGTTTTTGAAACATTGATCTAATAAATCAATAAGGACACCCAATGAAAAAGCGATTTGGAAGAATGCGAAAGAAACCTGAAAACTTTGAGATTGATATCACATCACTCCTTGATATCCTTGTCATCCTTTTGGTGTTTCTTTTAAAAAGTTATAACCCAAGTGATCTGACTGTCGACCTTGTTGACTCTCTAGAACTTCCTGATAGTCGTTCCGAAGATCTCGGTTCAAGTAATGTCATGATTCAAGTGAATAAGAACAAAGAAGTTTTCATTAATAATAATCGCATTGGTTCACTTAATGGACAAAGAGGTGAACAAGTTTCATTTCTCTATGAAAAACTTGTTGAGTTAAAAAAGCAAGAAGATGCAAAGCTTGATAATGTTATTGATAGAGATCCTTCATCTTTGACTTCCGTTGAAGCCCTCAAAAGAAAAAATGCCAAAAAAGTTAATATCGTTCTAGACCAAGGTCTTTCTTATCAGATCATGAGAAAGATCATGCACACATCAACGATGGCAGGTTTTCCAGAATTTAAGTTTATCGTTAAGGGGAGTCATCAATAATGAAGTTTCTCTTTAAGATCCTTCATATTCTCGTTCTATTCCCCTTAGTTGCTCATTCGTTAACTAAGACAGCAGAGTCTTCATCTGCACAGACGAAGATGTCTAAAAAATGGCATCAGCTTCATAAACTTATTGATAAAGAGATCAGAACGATTAATCACCTTAAACGAAAAGGTCCTAGGTTAGAATACAGATTATTAGAGCTTCATACTGAAAAAATCAACCTTCTTAAAGAAAAAGAAAATGCTCAATTTCTTAACAGTGATGGGAAGAGAGCGAAATCTTCTTTCTTTAAGAAATCCATTGCTCACACGAAAAAAACGGAACAATTTGGTCTCAATCTTATTAGACGTTACCCTAATTTTATAAAAAATGCTCAAATCTATTACACACTTGCTCTGAACTCTCGAGATTTTGGGCATAAAAAGAAAGTTAAAACTTATCTTTTAAAAGCTCTCAAACTTGCACCTTCAGGAGATCCAATTGTTTATGACATTAAACTTGCGATAGCTGAACAGTTCTACAATGATAAGAAATATCGACCTGCAGTGAATTATTATAGAGATGTTCTTCGTAATAAAGACGACAATTGGCTAAGTAAACATCATTTTAACGTGGCCTGGTGTTATCTTAAACTTGTTAATTATCAAAAAGCATTGGATCATCTCAAAACCGCTCATAATCTGAGTAAAAAGCCTGGAATGGCCGATGTTCGAGAGCAAGTCTTTAACTCTGCTCCAATTTTTTATCTTTATGCTGGTAAAGTTCAAGCGGGTGTTAAGTTCTTACTCAAAAATGCTAAACAGCCTGGAAAGTACCTTTCAAAACTTGCAAGTCTTACTGCTGAAAGAGGTGCATTAAAAGACTCTGAATATGTATTAAGAAAAGCTTTCAAAAAAGCTCTCAGTGATAAGAACGCTGATGATCTCTACACCATCACACTTAAAATGTTTGAAATTTTTCGAAGCTATAAGCAAAACAAAAAACATTTTAAAACGGCAAAGCTTGTTCGTTCATTAAGAAGAAAAATTCCAATGCCCAAACATCTTGTTGCTCCAACGATGGATCAGCTCAAGGGTCAAGTTGGCTACCTTCAAATTCGTCTTAAGGCGCATCCCAATAGAAAAAAGCAGTTTCTCTACCCTATTATCGCTTATTTTGACCTTATGATTGATATTACTCCAAAAGAAACTGATCAGTACCGCTATCTCCAAGGTGAGACCTATTATCTTGCAAGTGAGAAAAAACCCGCTCTTGAGTCGTACCTTAAGGCCATGGCCTTCACTCAAAAGACAAGCGGCAATATCAAGCTGAAGCAAAAAATTATTGATGCCCTTTTTTACTCACTTGAAGACATTAAATTTGATGATACAAACTACAGGCAAAATCTCTATACAAAAGCTTATAATTTTTATCTCAACTATTGGCCTAAGAATAAGAAATCAGAAGTTATCTATCAAAAGCTTTTTAAAATTTACATCCTGCAAGGAAAAGATGCTCTCGCATATAAAACCTTTCAAAGGTATCAAAAGTCATATCCAGCAAACTTTGAAAAACAAAGGGCCCTCATGGCGATGCTTATTGATCGTTATGTCAAAACAAAAAACATTGAGAGACTTTCTCATTGGATGATTCAGTTAGATTCAGGTTACCTTAAGTTTGAAAGGTCATATATCGAAAAAGGATTAATCCTCTTAGGACAAATTCTCTTTGAACAGTATGAAAACCAAAGAAAGAAAAAAGAGTATGATAATGCTGTTGAAGGCTACCAAGCTCTTTACGAAAACGAGACCTATCCAAGAAAGATTAAGGCCAATGCCGCTTTTCGTATTGCGCTCATTGAACTTGAAAGATCTCATACCCAAGACTCATTCAAATGGATAAAAAACTATCTTTCTCTTTCTGATTTTAAAGAAGTCCAACTTGCCAAGGAGAATCTCTTTCGAATCACTGAAAACATTCTTCTTCTCCAGGACTTTAAAACAGCATCTGCGATGAGTTTGGTCATGGGGCAGAAGTTTTGTAAAAAACCTTCAAAAACCTTAGATCAATTCGTAAAGTTTGCAATTACTCTTCCCGTTTATGAAAAGGACTTTAAGAAAACGATTTTACATTATAGAAAGCTTTCTCAATGTGCTCAAAAGAAATTGGTCAACAGAGAGTCTCTTGAAACTTTGATTGATTTTTCTACGGATCAACGAGAATATGGTTATTTTCTTGAACTTCATCGATCATTTAAAAATCAACCTCAACTTATTAATAAATTCTCGACAGCAATGCTTGAGCTCTACTGGGACGCAACGCTTAACAACAAACATAAACTTTCTCACTTTGCAATGTCTGAATTAAAGTCATATGCTTCAAAGAAGAAAGCTATTGTTTCTAATCAACTGACTCACATTCTTCATTTTGAAAGATTTCAAGGTTATGTTGATGGCAATAAGTTTTTATTCCAAAGCCAGAACAAGTTCAAAGAAGATGTCTTTAACAGCGATCTTGTTTTAAACCTTAAAAAGATTGAACAAATTGACTCTGAGGCGAATCGACTTCTCAACTACAAGCATCCCGTTATTTCTTTATTCGTCTTTTCAAAACTTAAAATCAAGTATGAAGAACTCTCCAATGAACTTAAAAAAGTTTCTGTAAAAAACATGCCAAAAGAATTTATCAAGAGTTTTAATCAGCAGATACAAAACATTACCTCTTCGCTTGATCAGAAGGCCCGTGAATATCAAAAGTTCTCAAATCAAGCCAGTGTAAAAGAAGGTATTTTTAATCAATACGGAATAGAGCTTACCAATTTAAATGAACTTTCTAAAAACTACCACTTTGAGTACCCCGCTTCTGAATTTCTTTTCCCTGTGAATCGATTTCAAATCCAGGAGCAAACAGAACGTTCTCCAAGTGAAACAAGTGAGAAAAGAGATTAAGATGATGGAACTGAGATTTAATAAAGCACATTCATTAATCCTTTTTATGGCATTTCTCAGTATGAGCTGTTCTCTTAACAGGCTTTCGACAACAGGCAGCCAATCTTCAGAGCTTCTCAAAAACGAAACTCTCTTAAGATACAATTCCGACGAGATTCAACAAATTGCCGAAAATGACAATCCTCTCACTTCGGCGCTTGCAGAATGTCATCGAGGAAATGCAAAAAATGCACTCAATAAGCTTAAAAATGAGCTTGAAGAAAATCGTGAAAATTTTGAGTACTGGAATAAAGTTGGTACTTGCTACTACTTATCTAAAAATGACTCTAAGGCGACTTTTTTCTTTGAACACGCTTTAAATATTTCAAAGAAGACCAAGAAGAAAAACCCTTACTCTTATAATAACCTTGGAATACTCTATTTAAAGAAGAGACATTTTGCAAAAGCTAAAACAGCTTTTGAACTAGCACTAAAGACTTCCCCAAACCTTTTAACTCCTAAATACAACCTCTCACAGCTCTATCTTCAGTTTGGCCAAATAGCGCCGGCTAAAAAGATTCTGCTTGATCTTTATGGTGAAGATTCAAAAGATATTGACCTCATCTCTTCTCTTGGTGTTTTGGCCATAATTGAAAAAGAGTATGACCTTGCTATCAAATATTTCAATATGATTCCTGAAGATGATCAAAAGAGAGCTGACATTGCGGCACACTTCTCTTTAAGCCTTTATCTCAAGGGAAATTATTATGAGGCCAGAGAAGCCTTAAAAAAACAAAAAGTAACGACTCTTAAGCCATTTTACAAACTCAACCGTAAGCTTTCGAGCCTCATTACTGAAGCAATAAAAAAAGAAGAACAAAAGAATAAATAGAGATAATAAAAAACCGAGGGTAACCCCGTGCATACGATGAAAGACAGTCTTAAAACCGGTTACAAACTGACCTCCTATTCTTCGGGAAAGGTGGTTCATGAGTTTGTTCTGGAAAAGCGAAAACTGATTATCGGCAGGAGTGAAAAATGTGATCTCCAAGTTGATGATGATCGCATCTCTCACTATCACGCATTTATTGAAATCCTGGATGAAGGAATTCGAATCATTGATCTTTCAAGTATTAATGGAACGTATATTAATGGAGATAAGATCGAGTCTGCTTTTGTCACCTTTGGAGATCAAATCTCATTTGGAGGACTTGAATTTCAAACCACTGAGATCATGGGAGAATCCTTAGAGGTTGAAGATTCTGATGAGAATCAGGTTCGTAAGGTTGATGCAGCAGAGCTTACGGCATTCACACCTCGACTGACTCCTGCTGAAGGTCTCGTGGTTATCGATGGCGAATATTGTGACATTAATTTTGACGAGTCTGAATTTAAAATTGAATCTGAAGTTGAGGCCTTTACAAGAAATCTTTCAAAAGAAGACTATGTCGATGCTTTTGATGAAAGACAAATTAAACCAATTCTAAAAGAAGCAAATGGAAAGGCCATTCGTGTGACGATGCTCACGATGGGAAATATTCTTTCAGTGGATTATTTGCCTCTTAAAGCAAATTCGACCTATTTTATGTCACAAAGTCGAAGTGATAAAAAGACCGTTCTCATCCCGACTCTTTCCACAACTGAACGGGTTCCTTTTATTAAGATCGCAGGAGATCAAATTACAGTGATCAAACCTGAACACTTTGAATATTTTGATGATGCCAAAAATGAGTCTTTTAAAGCTTATGACTGCGAGAATATCCCTTATCAAGAAGGACAACCACTTCATTTTATAATGGGAACAGTGGAAATCCGCATCGAAACGGTTGATGCTCCAGACTCTCTTAAAAAAGCCACCTTCTTTGACCATGATAAAAAGCTTCACAAAGAGGCCGCAAAAGTTTTTTCTGCAGTTCTTAGTATTCTTCTTCTTTTACTCTTCGTTGATCTTCCAGAGCCAGAAGAGGAAGAAAAGAAAATTGCTGTTATATACCGCCAGAAAATTCAAAACAAAAAGACCACAGAACCCAAGTTTTCAAAAGAAGTTGCTAAAGAAAATGAAAAAGTGGGTCAAAAGAAAGTAGAGCAACCTAAAGCTGATAAAAAACCACAATTTGCAAAGAAAAATAGAACTCCGGTGAAGACTCAAAAATCACCACAGAAAAAAGTCGCAAAAAAACAGGCGAAAAAATCTCCAAAGAAGACCTCAAGTCGAAGAAACAAAAGAGTGGCCAAAAAACCAATGAAAACCTACAAGCTCAAACTTGATCGTTCGGTTGCTTCATTTTTGACATCGAAAAACAATTTAAAATCACCAACTGTTGAAAACAGTGCTAGTGCTTCGAGTATTGGTTCAAGTAGTGTTAAGGTCTCTGATGGTAAAGTTTCAACTCAGTCAAATATAAATATGGGGACATTTGGACAGGACTATAAAGGAAAACTTGCAACCTCAACAGGAACAAAGGGTCTCTCACGCAAGAAAGGTTTTGACACAACTTATGTTGAACCTAAAACTGTTGTCCTTGGCTCTATGGATCCAGAGCTTCTGAGAAAGATCCTAAGAGAGTACTTACCTCAATTCCGTCATTGTTATCAAAAAGAACTTGAACATCATAGCGATGAAATCTCAGGTGTTTTAGACCTTGGCTTTAGAATTAATCCTAATGGAGCTGCAACAAAAGTCAGCATTCGAGCAAAGGATTCACAATTCTCGAGAAGAGGAACAAAATGCATGAGTTCAGTTCTTAAGCTTATTAAATTTCCAAAACCGAAAGGTGGTGGTGTTGTTGATGTTAAACAACCACTTAACTTTTCATCTGAAAGAGGAAAAATCTAAACTGTCATGAAAAAACATAATAATGCTCTCGACTCTTTTCAAGAGACAATATTTGCAGTGATGAGCCGTAAGGCCATCGAAAATAAAGCGATCAATCTCTCACAAGGCTTTCCCGATTTTCCTGGACCAGAATGGTTAACAGAACTTGCCGCTGAGGCCTTCGCTTCTTTGAAGTATCAACAGTATGCTCCATCTCCAGGAATCCTTTCTCTTCGAGAGGAGCTTTCAAAAATTTATAATGATCGCTACGGCTTAAATTATGACCCTGCTCATGAAGTTACAATTGTAAATGGTGCAACCGAGGGAATTTTCTCTTCACTTATTGCTCTTCTAAACCCAGGTGATGAAGTTATCATATTTGAGCCCTATTATGATTCTTATCTCGCTTCAATAAAGCTTGCGGGAGCAATTCCAAAGATTGTCACTCTGCACGCACCAGAGTTTCAGTATCGCTCTAATGAGCTAGAAGAAGCTTTTACAGATAAGACCAAATTAATCATTCTTAATACTCCTCATAATCCCAGTGGTAAGGTTTTCAAAGAGGATGAACTCAAAGAAATTTATAATCTTGCACTTCAAAATGACTGTTATATTCTAAGCGATGAGGTCTACGAATACCTCACCTACGATCTTTTAAAGCATCAATCAATTGCACAAATTGAAGACGCAAAAGAGAGAACTCTCGTGGTCTCATCAGCAGGAAAAACCTTTGGAACAACTGGCTGGAAAGTTGGTTGGGTGATGGCGCCAAAGGCCTTATCAAAGAGTCTTCGACTTGTTCACCAGTTTAATACATTTAGTGTCTCTCACGCCTCTCAAGTTGCTGTCTGTAAGGGACTGATGAAGATTGATCAATATCTTCCAGAGTTTCAGTTTCTTTATCAAAGAAAAAGAGACTTTTTCTTAAAGGGGCTTCAATCTCTTGGCTTTAATACTGTGACTCCTGACGGAACCTATTTCATTCTTGCTTCATTTGAAAAGTTCTCACAAAAAAATGATGTGGACTTTGCCTTAGAACTTATTGAAAAATATCAGGTCGCAACAATCCCTCCTTCCGCTTTTTATCAAAACTCAAACGACGGACAAAAGTATCTAAGGTTTTGTTTCGCGAAAAATGACGAAACACTCTTAAACTCACTTGAGAACCTTAGAAAACTAAAATAACCTAGGCAGCATCTCTTTTAATTTGTTGTTTAAGACGACGCTCATCAAGAAGACGGTCAGTAAGATATTTCAGGACATCAAAGACTCTCACAATGGCCATGGGAAAATCGTCCTCATCCATAATGAGAACTCTTTCATTTCTGGTTTTTTTTATCAGTCCAATTGCATGAGCAAGAGTGTGTTTATACATAACAGCAATAAAATCTAAGTTCATAATTTCTTTAACTGGAATTCGAGGGTCTGGTTTAAAATCAGTTTGAATTAAGTAATTGATAAGCTCTCTGGCTGAAAATACTCCTTGAACCATTGTCTCATTCTTAGTGATGACACATTGAGGTTGACGGTTTTTCTTACACTTCTTTATAAGGTCTTTAAGAGAGAGTGACTCATCCACAGCAAAGGCATCAGTTCGAATAAGCCCATTACACTGAGTTTTAAATACTTCAAAGTCCAATTGGCCAAACACAAGTTCATTAAAATCAATCTCCATAATATGCTCATCGAAATGAGTCCACTGAAGGAGATCATCCCCTTGATAAAAAGAGATGTCTCTCTCTTCTATCAGCCAATCAAAAAACTGGTCACAATCAATTACGTTTAAGAATTCACCTGATTCATTATTAACGGGAATAGAACTAATTTCCAAGCGGGCCATGATATTAAGAGCATTAAGAATAGAATCACTTTCGTTGAGGGCCATAGGATTGGAGATCATTAGTTTTTTTGCCTCTCCCCCATCTTCAGTAATAAAGAAGTTTGTAAATTGATAGACGAGATCGTTTCGACTAAAAACCCCTGAAAGCTTTTTTCCATCGAGAACAGCAAGACATTGATCCTGAGTCTGGTGGAAATGATGGACAAGATCTCTAAATGAAGCTGTTTCTTCAAATGAATGAGACTCAGATATTTTCATAACCTTTTTAAGGCTATTGTCTCTTAAAAAGTCTAGATACTTTGCCATATTCTCAATATCTCCAATGAACTTATCGGAAACTTGAGTAAACAACTTTAGCCCTAACCACCCAGAATTACTAACCTTTTCAGGAAGAATGAAGCCTTTGCCAAAAAGAATAAAGCCCGTAAATAATGAGAACTAAGCCCAAAAGAAAAGTCATCACGTTCAACGTTTGAAACTTCGAACCTCTCAAAAGTAAAAGACGAGCATATTTTTTTTTACTGAAAGGCTGATCTGAAAGTAAAGAGTTAAAATGTTCCTTAAATTCTTGCCCACTGCTGAGCTTGGCGTTCACATTTTTTTGTTCCAAGGTTTTAACAATATCAAAAATTGATTTTGAAACTTCTGAGAGCTCAACATTTAAGATTCTTGCGACCTCTTTGAGATCTTTTCCTTCTTTGAACCAAAAGAAAAGAATCTCTCTTTGAAATTGAGAAGTGGTGATTTCTTTAAGCTCATCTAGAGTTTCAACTTTTGGCCATTGGATCGAATCCAAAGTGTTTAAATTAAAACCTAAAACATTACTTTCAGTATGAGAAAGATTTTTTTCTTCAAGACCTGGTTCGAACTCTTTTAATTTCTTTCTTAAAAACCTTAGTAAATAGAGTTCTTGATGTTCAGACTGTTGTAAATAAAAATTCTTCCATCTTAAAATCACTTGATCAAAGAGATCTTCTGAGGTTTCTGTCTTATCAGTGACAAAGAAAAAGTATTGATGGGCATTTTGAACTTCCTTAAGAACTCTTTTTCGATCAATTTCTTTGTTTTCATATGTCTTGAGCATTTTATTTACGAGACGTCTTTTCTTGAGAAATAAAATCGATAAATAGCAAGAAAGCCCCCTGTCACAAGGAGAAAGTGTCCTATTTGAAGGGCAATTGTTTCTGCAGGAAGTGACTCTTCACTAATGAACGAAGAAGATATTTTTCCAAGTACAGAAAACCGAGGAAAAATCATGTAAAGAACGACTGCAATTGATTTGAGAATAGTCATATCACCATTAAATCTTTCGGCAATTTCTGCACCAAAAAAAGCTTGTGATGAAAGAAAAAGAGTGAACATTAAGATAAACATAGAAACAAAGTTGGCGAATCGAGGCAACCAATTTGAAAAGAACATAGAAAGTACAATGACCCCAAGGCATTTAAGGACATTGGGCAATGTGGCCAAAAATAAATCCATGCCAAGAATCGATTCATTTGAAGTGATTGAAAATAGAATCCCAGCAAAAAGGAGGGTCACGAAATAATAACCTAAAACAATAATCCAGGTGCCAAGAACTCTCGCTAACAGATAAGTCGTTCTCGATATTGGTTGAGTTAGGATAAGAGGAAGAATTCGTGTCTCTTCATCAAAGTTCACACTCGATGTCCCTAATATAATGGCAAGAAATATTGACCAGAACTCAAGAACACCATTAACAATAAATAAAGACTGGTTTCCAATCATACTCCCAAGGCTTGGATCAACCAGGTGCTCAAAGATGAGATTGATACCTAGGTTCACAAGGCAAATCAGAATTAACGAAAAGAATGTAAACAGAAAGAGGGCCTTAGACCTAATTTCTCTGAGAATGGAATTTGTCACAATTGTTTTAAATACTTGCATCATGAACTAACCCTCATTGTCTTTTTTCACACTTTTGTAGAAAAATTCCTCAAGAGAGTTTTCCCCCAACATCTCACTCA
>JBMYPC010000048.1:0-20993 GCA_049599895.1 Bacteriovoracaceae bacterium
CATTGATAAAGGCTTCCATTTTGAGATTCGGGTTTTTTGATTCAAACTCATCTGCTGTGACAATATGAGGTCCAATCACTGTACAGAAGTCTTTTCCTTTAGAGGGGCCTAGGCGAACGCTCATTTCTTTTTTCTGAATATCTCGAGCCGAGACGTCATTCATGATTGTGTAACCAAAGATATAATCACTCATCTTATTGGCCTTAATATTTTTTCCATCCCGATTAAGAACACAGGCAAGCTCAAGTTCATAGTCGAGTTTATTGGAATAAGATGGCCAAGGAAGAGTTTTGTTAGGTCCAATAATCGAATTCGTATTACCTTTATAAAAAACAGGCATTTCATACCAAGCTTCAGGTACAGGTTCTTTTCTTTTTTCAAATCCTTTCTTTACGTGCTTTTCATGAACATAGAAATCTCTGAATGTTGAGATACCATCTAAAGGGACATCAAGTAGCTCATTTGAAAAAGGAATTGAGAAATCAACACCATTAAATGATTTTTCATGACCAATCTTCTCAAAGAAGAGGTGAAGCGCCAGACCTTCTTCAAGGAGATCGTAAGGCGAATCATGACCTTGAAGGATGTCGATAAGTTTTGAAGGAATTTTTCTTTTTGCTCTATCAAGGCTATTGAAATATCCCTCTCTTTCGTAGTCTGTGAAATAACAAAGTTGAGGATCAACGATTTTCCCTTCATTGATGATCCCAACTCTTGATTGGATTTGGCTGATTTGTGGATGAAAGTATTGGCAAATTTTCATAAGCTTTCTCGTTTTAGCTATTGATAGAGTTCATGACATTTTTGATTTCATCAAAGAAAACTTCCATCTCTTCTTTTGTTCCAATAGAAACTCTTAAGAATGTAGGAAGTCCATTTTGAGTCAAAGGTCTTATAATCACTCCCTTTTGCAGGAGTTTGTCGTAAATCATTTTGGCGCGATCTTCTTCCTTTGCATCAAAACAAACAAAGTTTCCAACTGAAGGAACTGGACTTAAAGAAAGATCCTTTAAAACGTTGTAAGTCTGCTTAAGAAGTTCAGTATTGTTTGAAATCGTTCTTTCGAGATGTTCGTCGTCATCTAAAGCGGCAACTGCCGCAACTTGAGCAAGATGATTGGGTTCAAAAGGAAGTTTGACTTTGTGAAGGTTATTAATGAGGGCCTCGTGACCAAAGCCGTAACCCATTCGGACTCCAGCAAGTCCATAACTTTTAGAAAAGGTCCTCAAAGTGAGAACGTTATCAAATCGATACCTCATTGAATCTGGATAGTCTGGGACATCTTTACAGAAATCAAAATAAGCTTCGTCCATGATGATAAGAGTTGTCTTGGGAACGTTATTAGCGATGTATTCAAATTCTTCTGTTGTGAGATATGTCCCCGTTGGGTTGTTAGGGTTTGCGATATAGAGAAGCTGAGTTTTATCTGTCACTGCTTCGACTAAAGCTTTAACGTCAAATTTAAGATCATTTGTTAAAGGGACGGTATGAATTTTTGCTCCAACACTTCTTGCAAGAACATAAAAGCCGATAAAAGTTCCTTCACTAGTGAGAACTTCTGTTTCTGGAGCAACAAAGGATCTCATAATATAAGACATGATTCCTTCAGAACCATTTCCTAAAATGACATTCGTTGGCTTGAGATTGAACTTTTCACAAAGAGTGCTCTTTAAGTGAAAACTATGAATGTCAGGATAAAACTGAAGTTTTGAAAGTTCTTCTTCGATAGCCTTCACTGCTTTTAAGGATGGGCCAAAAGGATTTTCATTACTGGCCAGTTTGACGACTGTTGTCTGTCCAGTTTCTCTTATGAGTTCTTCGATGGGCTTTCCGGCTTTGTAGGTTTCCAGGTTTCGGATGTACTCGGGGACTAGCCGCTTTGCGATGATATCAGCTTCGTTCATTTTCTCACCATTTTTGTCTAGAAATAACTCTACAACGCTACACCCAAAGGAAGGAATTTGCCACTGGATCTTGCGTAAGATGGTATGATTTTACTTATGTTTAGCTCAGAGGAACTTTTAAAATTAAAGCGTGGCGTTAAGCTTTTTAATTCAGGTCATTATTGGGAATGCCATGAAGAAATTGAGGATCTATGGATAGAGGAATTAGGTCCTGTGAGGTATGTTTATTGGGCAATTATCCAATTGGCCACTGCGCTTTATCATTTTGAAGATGAAAACTTTGCTGGGGCCAGAGGAATGCTTCACAAAACCCATGAGAAAGTTCTCAAGGCACAAAAAGGTGGAGCAGAGAGTGATCTTCTTTTTCGTTTTTTAAAGTGGAAGATCATTAAGGACAGAGTCCTAAGCCTGGATCGAAATAAGGGAAATGAGCTTGAGATCCTTAAAAGTTTAGAGGGCTTTAAATTTAGTAATCCGGATAAATGGGAGCAGCATTTTGAATAAGATTTTTAAGTGTTTACCGCTAGCACTTTCTGTCTACAAAAAAGACAAATGGGTTTTCTTATTGTCATTAATTCCAATTGCACTTGGAATTCTTGTTTTTGGGCTTATCGGAACTTATCTCTACTCTGATCTTTTAGCTTGGGGACAAGCAGAAATTCAAAAACTTGTTGAGAATCAAGCTCTAGGGAAAGTTGTCTATTATCTTCTTATAAGTGTCTTAACAGTTGCTTTTTATTTTCTGATCTCTTTTCTTTTTGTGATGATTGTTTCTCTTTTCGCTTCTCCTTTTAATGATGTGATCAGTTCAAGAGTTGAAAGAGTGATTCTTGGTGGAGAGAACCTGTCTCTTTCACAATCATTTAAAGGCTTTTTTTCTAAGCTTTGCTACACCTTGGTGAATGAGGTTAAGAAGATTAGTTTGATTCTTCTTTTAACACTTTTTTCTGTTGTGATTAGTCTTTTTCCAGTGTTTTCTATTGTTTCAATTATTTTAACATCGTTACTCTTAGCGATTTCATTTTTAGATTATGCATGGTCAAGAAAAGACCTTCACTTTAGAGAATGTTTAGGGGATATGAAAAAGCATTTTCTCCCTTACGGGATTTCTGGAGCTGGGTTTCTCTTCTTTATCACTGTCCCTGTCGTAAATGTTTTTGTCTACGCTTTTGGAGTAAACTATTTTACTGTTCTTTTTGTTGAACTTCATAAAGAAAATAACAACTTAAAATCGGAGATTGTGGAAGCTGATGAAGAAAGTACTTCTCCATCCTAGAAATTTAAGAAGTGATCTGATTGATTGTTTATATCTTGTTCATCATTTCAACCTTGAGCATGAAGACTGCCAGGCTCACATTCTTCTAAGCGAGAAATGTGACGATTTTGAGATCCTTCATCTTTCACCATTTGAGTGTGAAATTCATCATTATCAAGAGCAAGACTTGAAAACTCTGCCTCTGGCCCATAAGTATGCTTATAACCTTCATGATGTTTTTAATATCGATTATTATTTCGATTTTCATGATTCTGTTGTTTCGGCTTTTCTAGGAACGTGTTTTAGAGCAAAAGAAAAAATTGGTTATCGAACAACTTTAAGAAAAGTCTTTCTGACAAGACCAATGGTAAAGAATGATTCTCAAAATATTTTAAGTGATTTTTTTAATGCCCTTGATGTGGATTTTAGACTTGAGAAAAAAGATGTGACAAATCCCTTCCTAAAGCCTCATAGCCTTCTTCTTTGGTTGAAGAATAAAGAGTCCCTTAGTTTTGTTCTTAAGTATGAAGAAGAGCTTTTTCATCATTTTGAAGAGATTCATGTCTTTTTTGATGAGGGAAACTCCTTTGAGGGAGATTTTTCTAATTTTCGCATTAAGCTTATTGAAGACGCCGATGTATTGAGATCAAAAATTGATTCATTTGGTGGTTTGGCCTTTGATGATTTAAGAGATTTCAAACTTTTTGATTATCTTGGAAAAGAGCTTTTTCATTTTGATTTGTCGGGTGAAAAAACAGTAATAGGACGAGTGGGCAGCTTGAAAGAGTATATTGGAGTCGGTGATGAATGAGTTTAAACCACCCAAGTACCTCTTTAATGGCCACGCCGAAACCATTCTTCCTTATTATATAAGAAAGGTTTCCAATCCTTATTATGAGCGTGAAAGAATAGACACTCCTGATGGAGACTTTCTTGATCTTGATTGGAAGCGAACAGAAAGTCGCAAACTTGTTGTTCTCACTCATGGCCTAGAATCATCATCTAACGCTAAATACATTGTCGGAATGGTGAATTACTTTAGCGAAGAAGGCTATGACGTTCTTGCCTGGAATTGCAGAAGCTGTAGCGGTGAAGTGAACCTTAAGCTTGAATATTATCATTGTGCAGTTTCTCATGACCTTCGAGCAGTACTCAATCATTGCTTTGAAAATACTGATTATGATGAAATCTATCTTGTTGGTTTTAGTATGGGGGGGAATATCACCCTTAAATACCTTGGTGAAGAAGGAAGTAAGGTTAATTCTAAAATAAAAGGTGCTAAGGCGATTTCTACTCCACTGGATCTTAAAACCTCTGCTGTTGAAATGGGAAAGGGGTTTAATAAGCTTTACACCACGAGTTTTCTTTTTGGACTTCGAAAGAAGCTATTACAGAAAAAAGACAGGCTCGAAGCAAAAGGGATTTATCTCAGCGAGTTTAAAAAGATAAAGAACTTCATCGACTTTGATGATTATTTCACGGCTCAAATTCATGGTTTTGATGGTGCTTATGATTATTATGAAAAAGGAAGTGGGATCAATTATATTGAAGATATCAGAGTGCCCACAATGATCCTAAATGCAAAGAATGACCCTTTTCTTAGTAAAGAATGCTATCCGGGAAAAGAGAGTATCAGTAACTCAAATATCGAATTTTCCTATCCTCAATATGGTGGACATGTAGGCTTTTTAGCCAAAAATATGACCTGGTCGGAGCCTCTAACATTAAACTTTATAAAGTCTTTATAGTCTAGCTCAGTTCTTGAATCATCTTTTCAGTAGATTCTAGTTTGTCTTTCGCTTTTTGAAACTTCTCTTTTGTTTCAGCAACAACATCGTCAGGAGCTGACTGAACAAATCTTTCGTTAGAAAGCTTCTTTTCAAACTTTTGAACTTCTTTTTCAGTTTTCTCTTTTTCTTTTTTTAGCTTTGCGATGTGCTCTTGAATGTCGATGACTCCATCAAGAAGAAGATAAACTTCAGATTGAGTCGCTGCTTTCATGATTGCGGGAGTTGGTTTCTGCGCAGATTTCTGTGCGACTTTAACTGTTTTGACTCTGGCAAGATCAAAGAAGTTTTTTGAGTTCTCTTCAAAGTATTTTACTTCTTCTTGGTTATCGTTAAAAAGATGAACTTCAACTTCTTCTTTTGGTTTTACGTTAACAGAAGCTCTGAGGTTTCTGATCGTGGTCACAACATCAATAAAAGTGTTCATGAGTTTTTGGTCGTCACTAAATTCAAGCTCAGAGTTAAACTCTGGATACTCTTGGATGATAAGAAGATCTTCATCCTGAGTTTTAAGATGTGACCAAATTTCTTCTGTGACAAATGGGCAGAATGGGTGAAGGAGTTTCACGATAGATTTAAAACAATGCTTAAGAACACTTGCTCTTGATGCTTTAAGGGTCTCATCTTCTCCATAAAGAATGTTCTTTGAAATCTCAATAAACCATGAACAGAACTTGTCATAAACAAATGAATAAATCGCGCTTGAAGAGTCATCAAAACGATACTCTTCTATTGAGTCATTCATAATCTTAACTGTTGAGTTGAGCTCTGAAAGAATCCATCTTTCATGATGATCAAGCTTTTTGACTTCAACTTGATCTGTTGCATTTTCTAAGAATGGGGCGATGAAGCGAAAGGCATTCCAAATCTTATTGATGAAGTTTCGATAGCCATTGATTCTTTCTGGATCAAGATTAAGTGTTCTGTTGTAACCAGACCCAGCAAGGAGTGTGAATCGAAAAGCATCGGCGCCATAGGTTTCAACGGTCTCAAGGGGATCAATCCCATTGCCAAGAGACTTACTCATTTTTTTACCAAACTTATCTCTTACAATGGCGTGGATATAAACGTGGTGAAAAGGAATTTTATTGGTTTCTTTAATTCCCATCATCATCATGCGGGCAACCCAAAAGAAGATGATGTCAAATCCTGTTATGAGACAGCTTGTAGGGTAGAACTTATCAAATCCTTTTTCCTTCATTCTTTCTTCATTGGGCCAACCAAGAGTGGTCATAGGCCAAAGCCCTGAGCTAAACCAAGTGTCGAGAACATCGGGGTCTTGATAAATATCGTTTGATTGACATTTTTCACAAGAATGAGCTTCATCAACAGATGCCCAGCTATGACCACAAGACTTGCAATAAAAAACGGGAATACGATGTCCCCACCAAAGCTGTCTTGAGATACACCAATTCTTTGGCTCTCTTAGCCATGAAAAGTAAGTGTTTTCCCAGCCTTTTGGATAGAACTTGGTTTGATCATTCTCAACGGCTTCAACAGCAACTTTTGCCATTTCCTGAACATTGAGAAACCACTGCTTTGATACCATCGGTTCAATAACTGTTTTAGAACGATCTCCATGGCCAACAGAATGGACATGGTCTTCGATTTTAATAAGAAGTTCTTTTTCTTCAAGGCCTTTAACAACCGCTTTTCTTGCTTCTTTAACGGTCAGTCCTTTAAATTCCCCTGCGTTTTCGTTGAGTTTCCCATCTGGTGCGATGATATTGATAATCTCAAGATTATGTCTTTGCCCAATCGCAAAGTCATTAAAATCATGACCAGGAGTCACTTTAAGACAACCTGTTCCTAGCTCGCGATCAACATATTCATCGGCTAAAATTTCAACTTCACGATTTACAAAAGGAACGATTGCTTTTTTGCCAATATACTTTTGATAGCGATCATCTTCTGGGTGAACACAGATTGCCGTATCACCAAGAAGAGTTTCTGGTCTTGTTGTTGCAACTTCAAGATAGTCGTCGCTGTCTTTGATTTGATATTTAAGGTGGTAAAAAGCCCCTTTGACTTCAACGTGCTCAACTTCTGCGTCAGAGATCGCTGATTGGAGTTTCGTATCCCAGTTTACAATATAGTCTGATTGATAAATGAGGCCTTCATTAAAAAGTTTTACAAAGAAAGTTCTAACCGCTTCATTGGCCTCTTCATCCATTGTAAAAACTGAATAATCCCAGTCTGGACTTGCTCCCATGACTTTTTGCTGGCTTTGAATAATTCCGCCATGCTTTTCTTTCCATTCCCAAACTCTTTCAAGGAATTTTTCTCTTCCTACATCGTGCTTGGTTTTTTTCTCTTGATCCCAGATCATTTTTTCAACAACTGACTGGGTGGCGATTCCCGCATGATCCATTCCAGGAAGAAAAAGAGATTCATGACCTTTCATTCTTTTAAAACGAATAAGAGCATCTTGTGTTGAAACATCAAGTGCATGTCCAGCGTGGAGAATCCCCGTGACGTTTGGTGGAGGCATAATAATACAATAAGGGTCTTTTCCTTTCTTTCCCGCTTTTGGTTTGAAGTACTTTCCTTTTTCCCATGTCTCATACCACTTGGATTCAACTGATTTGGATTCAAAGGTTTTTGAAATTTCTTGTGTCATGACTTTGCCTTACCCTCTTAGGAACTTTGAGATTCCTTCGATATCGTCAATTTTAAATTGCTTTTGTTCTTTTTTCTTTAGGTCTTTGATGGCCACTTCATTGGCCTCAAGCTCTTGATCTCCCGCTATGAGAAGAAATTCACAGCGGTTTTTGTCTGCCATTTGAAAAGCCTTTCTCATTTTTATGGGAGCGAAGCTTTCAACAATGGAGAAGTTTTCCTCTCGAAGTTTTGAAATGAGTGTTTGAATATTTCCAGATGGGTCTTCGACTTGAGTGCTCGCAAAAAGAGTAAAAAGATCTTTTTCGAGATCAGGAAGAAGTCCATGAGTTTCTAAAAAGTCTTTAAGGGTGACATCTCCAAGGCCAAATCCTGTTGCTGGAAGAGGATCTTCTCCAAAGATTGTAAGAAGTTTATCGTAAGACCCACCACCGCAAATGGCCCTTTTGTTTTCAGGATGTTTGTCAAAGACTTCAAAGACAAGGCCTGTATAATAATCAAGTCCTCTGACAATAGAGGGTTTAAAGATGATGAATGGCTCGATAGCGCTACCTTGAATTGTCGTTAAAAGCTTTAAAAAAGAAGTTGTTGAAGCTTCTGTTAAATGATTTTTTGAAAAAGTCTCAAGCTCTGAAAGTTCATTAATCGTGAGGTACTCTTTAAGGATAGACTTATGACTTTCATCAGAGATAATCTCGTTTAAATCCTTTTCAAACTTTTCCTGTGATATTTTTTCTGAGCGATCAATAAGCTTATAAACTTTATATCGAGTTTCTTCATCGAGTTTTAAAGTTTCACTGAGGAGTGAATCAACAATTCTGCGATCATTGACTCTGATTTCAAATTGCTCCGAAGTTGCCCCGAAAGATTTCATAAGATGGGAAACAAGTGAGAGGATCTCAAACTCTGCTCCAAGAATTTGAGCTTCGTCTGGTTGGACAAAAATATCGCAATTAAATTGCCAATGCTCCCTTAGCCTTCCTCTTTGTGGTTTTTCATATCTCATAAGATTGGGAATGGAATACCAACGAATGGGCTTGGGGAGATCCTTATGATTTGAAGCAACCATTCTTGCTAGGGTTGGAGTCATCTCCGGTCTGATAGCAACTTCTCGTTTTCCACGGTCGGTAAAGGAGTAGAGTTGTTCGTTAACAAGTTCTTCTCCAGACTTTGCCTTGTAAAGATCGAGCTCTTCAAGAAGAGGGCCTCTGTAATGTTGGTAGCCAAATATTTGTGCGGCGCTGTGCATCTGGTCAAAGAGATAGTTAATAATCCGACTGCCTGCGGGGAGAAAGTCACGAGTTCCACGGTAGGGTTTTCTTTGGAGTTTCACGTCTAAAAGCCTTTAAATACAAGGTGTTTGGATTGTTAAAATTCACCTTCTTTAGGTCCTTAGTCAAGCCTTCATTAAATTTAATCTGCTGGGAACCTCGAGTAATGCTACAATAGAATTCTAGGTAGTTAGCTTAGCTCAAGGGAGAGAAATTTGAGTGATGATAAGAAAGAAACGGAGTATGCTGCAGTGCCACTTTCTGAAATTATACCCGAGCAAGACCTGGTGACGGATATCTATCTTAAGATCAACGAAAAATACTTAAAATACAAAGAGAAAAGCGACTTTCTCAAAGCCCATAAATATGACCTTTTCATGTCAAAAAATGTGAAAGAGGTTTATATCCATATCTCAGAACTTAAAACCTTTATGGGCTGGCTTGAGAAGAATAAAGCTGACCGTGTGGATGAAATTGTCGAGCAAGTTGGTGAAGATTACCGAGAACTTGTGGAGAAACGCGAAGAGATTAAGGGGCTTGTTTTTGAGACCTTTGCTGACCAAGAGCTTGATAGCGAAATAGTTGATATATTAAAAGATCAAATAAAAGGTTTTGTGGCAGAGCTTTCTGAAAAAGATGTCTCTCAAAATGTGGTGGCCAGATTGATGGCCCATAACCCCTCTCTTGCTGACCATGCTCTTAACGTTGCAAATCTCTCCGTATTTTTAGGAATGACTTTAGGTTATGGTTCAGCGTTTGATTTAGAAAATCTTTATCTTGGTGGGTTACTTCACGAATATGGAAAAATCAAAATTCCAGCTAATGTTTTAGAGAATCCTTCGAGTCCAATGTATGCAGAAGCGATTAGTCGGTATCCTGAACTGGGAGCAAAGTTACTCAAAAAACACAAAAATATTCCTCAACAAGTCGTGATGATTGTTGGACAACACTGTGAAAAGTTTAATGGCCAGGGCTTCCCAAGAGGTCTTAAGGGTGAGGATATTTATCCCTTAGCGAAAATTGTTTCGATTGCTGTTCATTTTGATAATGCCGTTATTAAAAATATTAAAAAACCTTCTCAGATGTATAAGATTGCCTGCAAAACGATCGAGCACGATAGAGGAAGTTTTGATCCTAAAATGCTTGAAAGAGTTGTCGATGGATTGAAGCTTGCTTATACAAACTTTGAGAAATAAAAACTATTGAGTACAGGTTTTTGAATCACTGCTTTGTCGTCGCCACCTCTCGATTTCATTTTGTGCAGTTTCATCTAAACTTGATTGACCAAGATACTCACAAGAATTGCTTAAATCAAAAGCTTCAATTGATGAAGCAGACCCTGAATGACCTTTAATAAGTAAAATTTTGTCTTTAAGAGAGAAGTAAATCTCTGGCATAAGGCTTAACTCGATCGTACACAAGGTGTCTTTAAAGTGAATCTCCAGTTTCCCATCAGGGCTTCCGACATCTGAGCGAGTCAGTAATACAGATCCATATTGGATCAAAATTCTGTTAATTTCACTTTTTTCTTGAACCCATTGACTAATGAGAGGAGGGTCGCAGGAGAGCTTCTTTTTTAAATCAACAAAAGAGACTTTTTGCTCCAGTCTTTTTAAGGGATGGTAGACTTGTGTTTTTGTTGAGCAAGAAATAATAGATAGTAAAATATAGAAATAGAGAACTTTCATTATAACCTTTGATTGAGTTTCAAGTAATCTCGTTTATAAGAGCTATCCTGTCGAGAGCTTCAGATCTTGTCATTTTACCAAGATTGAGCAGGTTTCGGCAGCTGCCCAGGTGGTTTGTAATCAGGATCAGGCTTTGGAAAGAGTTCTTCAACAGAAAGACTCGAGGGATCAAGATCTTTTGAAAGGTCATCTATCGCTTGATTGGAAATATCTGTAATGTTGTCACTCTTTTTCTTGGCCACAGGAGAAACATTTTTTACAATTCTAATATAGTCTAATTGGTTGGTTTTTTTGAAGTTTGAAAGCTCAATGTAAATTTTGAGTTTTTTATGAATACGCTTCAGTATGAGTGAAAGAAGAGAAAGAGAGGTTTTTGCAATTTGCTCAGGAGACTCTTTTTGAATATAGATAAGCCAGGGAAGGGTGAGTTTTGTTGTTGAAGTCGTTTTTGCTTTATATCTTTGAAAGTCTGAATAAAGGCTTTTTGCCATCCATTCAACAAAAGGCCCTGATTCTTTAAGCTTTTTAAGCTTCTTATCGAGTAAGTCTTTTTTGATATTGAGAGGACTAAGGCCTGAGATCCTGGGAGGTGTCTCAAGAATACTTTTATAGATTTCAGGTTTAAGGATTAAATAGAGTTCTTCTCTTTTTGTAAGATTCATCATTTGGATAAGGGTTTCAAGTTCTTCAACAGGCTTTTCGTTTTGTTTCTTATTAACACCAATTTCAAAAGATTTCAGAAGATATTGAAACTCTTGGGGGAGGTCGGTTGAATACTCAATTCTAAGTGAAGCTTCGGAGCTTGCACTTATAAAAAAGAAAAGAATGGTTGTTAATAAGGTTTTCACTTTGTTAAGTTGTCCACCTTTTTAATATCTGCATTGCCTAGGGCCACATAATATTCACCTTTATAGGGGACGAGAAGAGTTTGATCCATTCGAATGAGACTAAAAATCTTCTCCATCTGAGTTATGCGGCTGACAGTCTTTTGTTTAAGGTCAATTCTTGCCACATCAAAAGCGTTCTTATTTTGAGTGGAATAATTTTTAATGAAATAGATTTGAGAATCACTTAAGCGACAAGAAATCATACCAAGGTCATTCAATCCAGATTGATAGAGAAGTTTTGGTTTTTTATTTCCAGGGATCTCATTTTTTTTGATGTGATAGAGATGAGTTTGCTTTTGACTCGGAACGAGACCCTTTTCAAGAATAAACAACTGGCTTTTGTTCATACACGTCTCGATGGAGAGACCTTGTGAATTCGTTTTAAGGATTGTCTTTTGTTTTAGGGGAGATCTTTGAAAATAGATCAGTCCCATTTGCCCAGAAGCATTGATGTCTGTGTAAACAACTCTTCCGTCTGCAAGCATCTCTGCTTGAGGTGTGAAGTATTGATAAACTCGGTTTGAGAGCTTTATATGAAACCTTTCAGCAGGAGAGATTAGGTTAAGAAAGTGAATTTCTCTTGCGTAAGGATTGTAAACACTTACCCAGGTTCCATTCATATGAAGCTTGGGAGAGATTCCTTCAATCAGGAACCGAGCATTGGCAGTGCCCCGTTTAAGTCTAAAAATCTTTTTTAGTTTACGGAAACTAAATCTTGTATGGTAAGTCTCATCGACTGTGACGACCAGGTTATCGCTTCCAGGATAATCGAGGATGGAATAATGAGCGCCTTTTTCATATTCCAAGACTTTTTCAGTTTTATAATTAAGAGAGAGGTTTAGCCTACCTGATTTCATTTGATAATAAGTGTATTTACCATCAGATGAAAGGTAGCGAAGATTTGAAATCTCTTGTTTCGTGAGAAACTTTGGGAGATCTTTAGCGCTTGCTGAGTAGGAAAAACTAAGAACGAGGAATGTGAAAAGGATGAAACTAGTTTCTTTCAATTCTTGCTCCATAAAGTGTCCAAGTCCTTGAAGGATGGATCTTTTCAAACAAACTGAGTGAATGGAAAACATTTTGCCACCAGATAAGTCTCGGAGAATGAGCATCATCCATAGAGAGCCTTAGGCTTACAAATTTTATTCCTTTTCTTTCAAGAACATTATCAATAATAAATGGCTCTGGTGTGCAGGCATTTAATCTTTGAGATGGGAAAAAACCAGGAAGTAAGGTTTCAAGACATCCAATACCATGAATGACGCCATTTTTATTTTTTTCTAGAAAACTTTGCATAAGCGTAAAGTTTGGAATTCTTTTATGAGAGATTCCTTTAGATTCGAAGAGAACGCGAGTTTGTGAGTATTTAGGATTGATAAAACCATCATCGAAATAATGAATCTTAAAATCTCCTTCATACTCAATTCCTTTGACTTCTTTTTGATCAAGGACAACTTTTCTTTGACAGCTTTGGAGAGTACAGTTTTTATCGTCAAATATAATAAAACAACCAGTTGTAAAACCTAGGCGTTGAGGATTGTATTGGCTGGCGGAAACGATCTTGCAATCAAGTTTGTTGGGGCTAGGGGCAATTCTTTTTATAATTTTTGCCACAACATTGGTTTCAGCAATTTCAGGATCTCTGTCTCCTGGGATATAACTCTTGCAAAGTCTTTTATTTTCTATCTTATCAAAATAACAAATTTTCATAGGCCAGGCGTTGTCATTTTTATAATTAAGATTGAGCTTCGCAAAGTTTTCAAGGGCGAAAGATTGGCAGTCGTTAAACTTTTCACCTGAAAGTTCAGCAAAATGAGAATTGAGGCGATGAATATTAATAATCGCACCATTATCAATAAAGCCAGGGCAGTCTCTATAGTCTGTTTTGAGTCGTGAGCTATTAAGAAGAAAGGATTGAATTGTGCAATTATTTCTTGGGGCCAAGGAAGGATAGTCCAAAAGAGCATCGTTCATACAGACTTCAGGTTTTGAAACAAGTTCTGATCGACATTGATTTAATGACCTCACGCCATTTAATTCTTTACAGCGATAGCTCATAAGCCATTTAGGTTTTTCACCCATTACGACTTTATTCCAGACCAGAGGAGAAATATAGCTCTTGCAGAAACCCTTCTCATTGGAAATATTACGGCAAAGATTGTTGAGGTAATTGTCTGTTTGAGTGCCTATTTCAGATTTGAGACTCTTCAGCTCACTTATTTTTTGATTAAGGTTTTGCAGGCCTTTCACATCAACGGAGCTGAGCTCGTTTTTTTGAATAGTTAAAAACTGTACTTGCTCGTCAATATTTGTCAAAGAGCAAAGATTAGGGAGATATTTATTGGTTTTCCATTTTAAATGAAGTTCGGAGCATTCCTTTTCAGTTCTTGGAATTTCAAAGTTTAAAGTTCGAAGTAATGAAGTGATAGATCTTGAGTTAAAAAATTTAAGTTTTGAATGAACGCTCGGGCACTTCTCTTTAAGAACAAAGTTTTTAAATTCCTCGAGAGTCAGGTTGTAAATATTTTGATTCTCTCCACTACCTTCCGCGAGGATTACAAAGTCATTAATCTTGTTATGAGATCGGAGGAGGTGATTGATAACAAGGTCAGAAAGTGAACAGAAGTTGTTTTTCGTTAATGACATCGCATTTTCTGAGCTAAACAGAAAAAGAGACATTAAGTATCGACTTTCAAATTTTAAAGATTCAAGTTTGATACCTTTTAAAGGTTTTGAATTGATTTTAGAAAGGGCCATTGAGGCCCTTCTATATTTTTCAATGGTTTCTTTTAATGGCGCGACAATTCCTGGGAACTCTTGAGCAAGGTTAGTTCCCGAGAAAAGAATCGCGAAGAATAGACATTTAAAGCGTAGACTTCGCAAGCAATGTCGCCACATCTTCAACTTCAAGTTCCTCTGTTATTTTAACTTGAGATTTGGATGAGTTAAAATTAATAAGACAATACGAGCATGAAGTCGCTAATTTCTTTACTTCAGTATCAGCGACATGCTCAAGACGGCTTTTTGAAATATGCTCACCTTCAGGGAGCTCATACCACATATTTCCACCACCCATTCCACAGCAGAGGGCCTTGTCTTTATTTTTTTCCATCTCATTTAATTTAAGACCAGGAATTGCACCTAAGATCTCTCTTGGGGCGTCGTATTCACCATGATGTCTTCCTAAATAACAAGGATCGTGAAAAGAAAGAGTTTCATTCACTTCTTTTTCTGGCTTGAGTTTTCCTGATCTTAAAAGTTCTGCTAGGATTTCCGTATGGTGAATTACTGTAAAGTCTGCATTAATTTCTTCTTCAAGATAGACTTTTCCGTATTCCTTACCCACTTTTTTATACTCTTTGCCTATAGTGTGAAGACAGTGAGGGCAGTGAGTGATGATCTTATCAAATTCATAGTTGTTGATCATACTTATGTTTTCAATAGCAACTTCAGAAAAAGTATACTCGTCACCAAAGCGGCGGATAGGATCACCGTTACATTTTTCACCTTTTCCAATAACAGCAAAATCGACCCCTGCTTTTTGAAGAAGAGAAATCGTATCGATAAGAACTTTTTGATTTGAATCATCATAAGCGCCGGCACAGCCAACGTAGTAGAGATAATCAATTTTTTTACCTGGTTCTGCGACTGGAACATCGAGACCATCAGCCCATTTAAATCGGTCATCTTGTGAGATTCCCCATGGGTTACCATTCACTTTGATTTTATTTACAGCATCAGCGGCAGCAGGAGGAAGATCACCAAGAGTGAGGGCCTTATATCTTTTCGCCTCCATAATCACATTCACATGCTCAATATTAGCGGGGCATTCTTCCATGCAGGCACCACAAGTTGTACAGGCATCAATTTCACTCGATGTATAAAGCGGACTTTCTTCACCCCAGATTTCAAAGTCCTTAGTTTCCTCATTTAAGGATTCGTGACTTTGGTCTCGAAGTTTTGTAATGATCTTTTTTGGATCGAGAGGTTTCCCCGCAATGTTCGCAGGGCAGACCTGAGTACAACGTCCACATTCAACACAGGTTAATAAATCAAACTTATTTTTGAGAGTGAGCTCTGAGAATTTAGAAAGTCCAAAGCTTTCAGCATTTTCGTCAGTAAAGTCCATTGTATCAAGAACAGCTCCTCTTCTATACGGTGTAATAAGTGAAGAGAGAGGGAGAAACAAAATATGAGAAAACTTTGAGTGCCCAATTGCCGCAACAAAGAACATCGTATTGGCCATGTGAAAGAACCAGAGACCTTGATAAGTAATGGCCAGTCCCGACTCTGAAAGTCCAAGGGTGTTCACACAAAGGGCCACTGCCCAGCCCACAGGAGAAATATAAGCTTCATGTCCTGGCATCGAAGTTCCAGCGATTCTTAAGCCTTCAAGAAGATAACCAATAACAACTAATGCAACCAACACTCCATACATGAAGAGTTCTCGCTCTGGCTTTGTCGCCTCAAGGTATTTTGGCTTATCGATATATCTTCTTTTGTAAGCAAGTCCGATACCGATAAGAAGTACAACTCCGGCAATATCAGCAAGAAATGAAACTGTGACATAGGTCATTCCTGTAAAAACTTTAAAGGGAGTATCGTAGTGAATGGCCACAAGATCAGTGGCAATCCAAAGAATAACGAATCCGTAATAAATCATTGAATGAAAAATACCAACCCGAGAATCACGGGTGACTTTTCCAGTGAAGAAAATGGTATTGATGAAATTCGACCAGTTCAATTTCTTGGGAAGGAGGTCTTTAAAACTTTTATCACCCACAACAAATTTATATTTTTGTAAAAGCCCCTGAATGCTGTACGCGAAACTGGCAATTAACAAACCATACATCGAGAATTTCATCCATACTGGGATGTTCCACATGATTTCCCGAGTTGTTTGGTCATCAATCATTTTTTACTCCTGTTCATACTTAAAATTTTATCTTTAGTATTGTATCGAATTCTGATCAAAGTGGAATGATAAAATGAGCTGTTTTTAAAGGAAGACTCTGAAATATTAATAGCTGAACAAGCGTGATTCCCCTAAAATCATTAACAATGGTTTTTTTAAATAAGGAATGTTTGTGTTCTCGAAATCTTTGCTTCTTATTCTTCTTTTTTTGTGCTCCGCATGCTCTCTTTTTCAATACGATCTAGGAATGAAAAAACATTCATTTGGGACTAAACCAAAAAAAATAATCTGGCTTCAAGTCGCTGGGTTGTCATCTTCGCATTTTGCAGCTCTTAAGTATGTCGATGGAAAAACAAATACTCGGGTGGCCCTTGAATCTTCTCAGTGCGTGGGAAAAATTTGGAATTATAATCTTTTTAAAATAAGGCCTTCGGCAAAAGACCAAATGCTCTCTCAAGTTACCGGGACAAAGAATATTGAAAAAGGTTGTCCTAAGTCGCAAAAGGTATTCGTTGATAAATCGTTAGGTGATCTTGGCTATGAACTTGGTCAGTATCGATTCGGTGATGAAAGTTTTGCTTCTTGTGAGCGTTTCGATTCATCAGTTCTTTGGATGTCGAGATCAAGAAAAGAAAAAAATTCTCTCGAATTTCATTATCAAGAAATGGGAAGTTTTAAATTAGGAGAAACCTATAACGATAAGTCCTGTGGGGCTCAAGGATGCTTTACGGATATTGCCAAAAACATTGATGCTATCCAAAGCAGTTATTTTAAAGGAAAAAATTATTATTTCTTCAATATTCAAATTTATGAGTATGAAAAACTTTTAAAAGAGAAAAACTTTGAAAAGGCTTTAGAACTTCTTCAGCAAATTAATCAGGCCATTAGCAATCTTATTAAAAAAGAGGGGGAGGATACTCTTGTTCTCGTTTCCACAACCTCTCCCATTGATTTGGTATTTCCCAAACAGGGCCAGGAGTGGTCGAAGGTCAATAGTTCCATCAGAAGGTCAAAATCAAACCTTTCTGGAGAAGTATTTGCTTTTGGGGCTTCGTCAGAGAAGTTCTGTGGCGTCTATGACTCTAATGAGATTTCTCATCGCCTGCTTCACAACTTCAACCTTTAAAAAGGTATCGTGTCCTAAGTGTGTCGTAAAAAAGTACTCTAAGTACCTAAAACCCTTTGTGTGCATGTTGTCATAAATCTTTTTCATTCAAGAAAAATTTCTATGAAATCTGAGAAAAATTGGAAGTTCCTCGAAAAAGTTTTGATTTCAGCTATAGTCACGTCATCAAAAGGCATTACTCGCCATTTGAAATTGAGGCAAACCATTGATGGAGCCTGAACACATTATTGAAAGTTTTTTTAATCTGAATATCTTGAAAAACAGATTTATGGGTTAAAAAGTAACCAACCGAGATTTAAGCCGTGGAGAATTCTGCGGCTTTTCTTTTTGAATCCTTATAAATCAGAAAAAACTATTGAATGAAAAGGTCTCTTGGCTTGATGACATACTCTGTCCCGCAGTATTCGCAATTGACTGAAACTGAGGGGTCATCTTTAAAGAGTTCATCTGGTGTAAGGTTTTGCATTCCCCTTAAAGTTCTTACAACTTTTTCATGACTGCACCTGCAGTTAAATTCCAACGGATGGGTAAGAAGAAGTTGAAAGTTCTTAAGTTCGTTTTTGATCTTTTCGGCATCAGAGCTTCTTAAAAGATCGAGGGTCCCAATAAGTTCCTCTGAAGTGTATTCAATGTCGTTAACGGAGACTTTTGAATTGGGAAGTTCACTGAAGAAGTAGCAAACTGTTCCTGAGATAATTGGCCTCGACTTTACTTGAAACGATTGATCCAAAAGATTGGAAATCACTTCAGTAAAATCCACATGATCGAGATGAACTATTGACGTATAAGGCTGTTTCTCATTGGGTTGAAATTTAACAAGGCGACAAATACCCTGAAAGGTATGTTCATCATCACGTGGTTCACGACCGATCGTTCTTAAACGAATTTCTCCGTTGGCCTGATATTCGATATTAAGCCCGTATTCACCATTGGCCTCCTTTAGATAAAGGCCAAAACCTTCGTTATTTTTCAAAAAAGAGGCAATGGAAAGGGACGAGATGATGATCGGGGAAAAGAGCGTGAGTGAGCGAAGAGAGATATTAGGAAGTTGGCTTATCTCTTTTAAGAGATCCTCGCCATCGAAAATGCTCAGGCTTAGCTGGTTATCATCTGTAAGAAGTCTATAAATTGTGCTCTTTTTGTTCATGATGTATGGTTATCAGGTTCTTATTAAGTGAACCAAGTCGCAATATGTTAAATGTCAAATACTATGCTACTTCCAATGAATTGCAAAGAGAGATTAACTCCCTTTTAGGGCGAGGTCTCGTCATTATATGCCCAAATCCAGCTATTGCTGATGAAGTTCGTAGTATTTATCCCACAGCGCAAGTTTCAACTATCAATGAGTTTTATTCAAAAGAATGGCGCGAGATTCATCCTGATAAAAAAATTGTGAATAAGTCGGAATATTATTTTGAACTTTGGTCAGAGTGGAGAAAAGAGGTTCAGGTTTCGAACCTTGATTACTTTTTCAAATGCCTAAAGATCGTCACTGAACTTAGAGGCTATTCACCTAGCTCTTTTTTAGTAAAGGAGATTATCGAAGAGCAGGTTAAAACTGATCCCTTTTTTAATGGGGTTAATTATCTTTTAAATTATTTCGAAGAAAAAGAAATCTCTGATGAAAACCTTCTCTACGCAGAAGTGGCCAACCATTTTGAAGGGAGGCATTTAGGGGAAGCTAAAGAAATTGTCTTTTGGGGATTTCAAATTCTTAATGGAAATCAAGTTGACTCAATTTTTAGAATCTCTGAAAAAATTAATGTCTCTTTTTTCTTTCCAGATTTCATTAAGACTCACCTGGTAAGCACCGATTGGATTAGTTGGCTTGAAGGCATGGGAGGTGAACTCAAAGACCATGGGAAAGAAGAATTTACTTTTCCCTCTCATCCTCGTATTGAAATTGATATCCAAGAAAAAGAATCTCTTTCTTGGGAGCTTCAAGAATATAGTTCAGGAATTATCCTCGATTGGAATAACCAGCACGATAATATCTATTCAGCGGTACGCAGAGATGATTGCCAAGGAAAAATAAAGTTATCTCCCAATGAATATTATCTTGAAACACTTATTCGAGAAGTAGAATTAGGGCTTGAAGACTTTCGTTTTGAAGCCAAAAGCTATTTTGAGAATAAACGCCAATCACTTTTCAATAATCGATTGCGAGGAGCTTGGCTTGACTTCAAAGTTTATGAGTTATTTGAAAAAACCATGAAAAGTTTTTTTGAATATCGAACTGAAGAAGAATTTGATCGCAATGATTTACTGATTATAAAAGAAAAAATCTTACTCGATCTCCCAAGGATCTCTTTAGTTCCAGGTAATGTTGAGAATCGCCAAATTATTTTAAAAAACTTTTCACAACTTAATCTTCTTTCAGAATCAGAGAAAATAAAAATTCTCATAATGGATTTTGCTGAAGGAAGTGGAAGTCTTTTGGATGAATCACTTTTAGTAAACCTTTCAAGCATTGGACCCTTACCGAATTTTGATCTTGTTAATAAATTAAAAGTGGGAATGCTTTTGGCCTCATCTGATTATGATCAAGCGAAGATTATTATTGAGCCGCATGTATTTGAAAAAACATCACTGTTTGATAACTTTCGTGAAGTTCTTAAAAGTCAAAAACAAGGCTTGGATGAGCAAGTTTATCCATTAAAAACCAATATAATCAATGAAGAGCTCTTTGAGCATGAATTGGATAAGTCTTTTAAATTTTCACCAAGTCGAATTCAAACTTATCTAAACTGTCCAAGAAAGTATAAGTTTCAATATATTGAGCGAGTGCCAGAGGTCGGTGATTCTCCCTTTGAGTTCTCTGCTAGAGAAGAAGGTGAGATTGTTCATAAGATTATTGAGTTTTATTTTAAGGATCAAGAGGATCGCTCCTTAGAAGCGATTGTGGTTGATCATTTTGAGAGTTATTTAAAGACTTCTCAGAAGTCCATTGATGATCTTCTCTATAAAGAAGTTCTCTTGAAAAAGCTTTTGGAATTATGTTTTAATGGAATTGAGGTTCTTGAGAAAATAAAAGAACTTAAGCCTGAAAGTGAATTTTCTTTTGAAAAAGATGTTGATTCTCCACACTACCGAGGAAGAATTGATTGTTTGCTCACCATTGGTGACGAGTTCGTGATTCTTGATTTTAAACGTTCTGAAGCAAGTATTCCTTCTTTAAAAGAAATTAAGGAGGGAAAATCTGCCCAAATACCAATTTATGGAACTCATCAAATACAGGGAAAGACTTTCGTGGGGGGAGGGTATATCTGTCTTCGTGATACGGAGAGATCACTTTTCGTCGTTGAATCAGAAAGAATGCAAAATCTTTTCTCGAATCTCTCCTTAGTAGGATCTCGCCGGATTCAAAAGGTCCTTTCTGATGACTTTGAGTTTATGCAGACCGAAATTCAAGACTCAATATTAGATCTTAGTAAAGATCAATTATTTGAAGCAAGGCCCTTAGCTCCAAAGGTCTGTGCCTATTGTTCATATTATAGTTTGTGTGATCGAGTTGAAAAAAATGAAAAAGGGGAGAGTTGTG
>JBMYPC010000049.1:0-20656 GCA_049599895.1 Bacteriovoracaceae bacterium
TACCAAGTCTTGCTAGCACTCCTATCAGCAATATTAAGATAGTGGGGATATTCCTCGGTAAAGACCGAAGAGCAGTAGCAGCACTTCGATCGGGAAGCCAGAATACTTTCATTCTTAAAGAAGGTATGCAGATCGGAGAGAATAAAGCCGAGATTAAGGCTATTCTTCCAGGTGGGATTGTTCTTGTTGAAAAAATTCGAAATGTTTACGATCAAGAAGAATTCTTAGAAACAATTATTCCCGTTTCATCTAACTAGCTGCGCAAGAGAAAAAATTTCCCGCAAACCTCGCTAAGTAATGGTATAATTTATTAGGTTAAAAAGTACCTTATGGATGAGGTTCATGATGAAAATAGGATTACCCTTACTGCTTCTTTTATTTTCCTTTAGTGTTTTCAGCGCTGAGATGAGTGCTATTCGCTTTCAGCAATTTGGTGAAGTCAGTCGACTAGAGTTTGCCCTTGATAGCAACGGCGTTGAAGCGGTGAAGTTTAAAAACTCTGAAGTTAAGCAAATTGTTATTGATTTAAAAAACGTGAAAGCGACAGATCGAGTTCGAAGAGGTTTTGATACTTCTGAGTTTCCAGGTTCAATTGTTTATGTCTCGGCTTATCCAAAAGCAAGCAACTCAAATGACTTAAGAGTGGCAATTCAACTTAGAGATAATGTTCGATCTATCCTAAAGCGTGGTTCGAATAAGCTGATTCTCGATGTTGAAAATCGCTTTGGTGTTTTCACTCAAGCGCAACTTCAAGAAGAAAGCCAAACTGAGTCTGATGATGTCTATGTTTCAAGCTCCGATCAAATCAATATCCCAAAGTCTGAACAAGTAGAGGACATTCTTGAAAACCTCACTTTGTCTGGTAAGAAAAAATATATTGGGAAGAAGATTACAATCAATGTTCAAGACATGAAGGTTGAAGACATCTTAAAGCTTATTGCTGATGCATCTGGTTTTAATATCATTATTACTGATGAGATAAAGAGACTTCCACCACTTACATTAAATTTGACTAGCGTGCCTTGGGATCAGTCCCTCGATACAATTCTTAGCTTAAACAAACTCGTTGCAAAGAAGAATGGAATCATTCTTATGGTAACGACATTAGATAAAGCAAGGAAAGATAAGGAACTTGAGATTAAGGCGAAGAAGGTGGCTTTTGAGGAGGAGCCATTGGTCACACGAGTTTTTGCTATTTCTTATGCAAAGACAGCTGATCTCATCAAAATTCTTAAAGACTACAGTACTGAAAAGCGGGGGAGGCTTACTGAAGACACAAGAATTAATGCTCTTATCGTAAAGGATACTGCTGAGGTCATTGAGAAGATGAGAAAGATTATTGAGACACTCGACACACAAACTCCTCAAGTTCTCATTGAAGCAAAAATTGTGGAAGTTTCTGAAGAGTACTCAAAAGAGATTGGTCTTCAAAATGGTCTTGAAGTTGGTTATGACCCAGTAACTTCTACATCATCAACAACTGATGCTGGGCCAGGTTTTTCATTTTCAAGTGCTCCTTCAGCAGGTGATGGTGGGCGATCATTATTTGGGCTTTCCATTGAAAGGTTTAATCGTTTGGTTAATCTTAACTTTTCGCTTCAACTCATGGAGAGCGAATCAAAAGGTAAGATTATCGCTAGTCCAAAAGTGATTACTCAAAATAAACAACCAGCAACACTCTCAACATCTGATGAAACGAGTTATGTCATTACCACGACAACTGATGGTAACGTCACTCAAGGTTATGAAAAGAGTACGGCGAGTCTTTCACTAAATGTTACTCCACAGGTCACTAATGAAGGTTCTATCAGTCTTGATATTGCTCTTGATAAACAACAGTTCGGGACAAGAAGTTCAAACGATGCTCCACCAAATAAGCAAGGAAGAAGCGTCAAGACAACGGTTTTGGTTGAAAACGGATCAACAATTGTTCTTGGTGGTATCTATAATTTTGAAAAAAGAGAAAACCATTCAGGGATACCATTTTTAAAAGATATACCATTGATCGGCTGGTTGTTTAGAACAGCCTATAATCCATCAACAGCTAAAAATGAAATGGTGATTTTTATAACTCCAAGAATTATTAACCAGGAAGAAGCTGGTTTAAGCGATAGAAGTTAATCGTTGTGAATAAAGAACTGAGTTCACCTCTTATTCTTAAGTATCAAAAAGAGTTGGAAAAAAATCCAAAGTCGAGGGCGTTTGCTCCACTAGCTGAAGCTTATCGAAAATATGGCTTTATTGAAAAATCAATCTCTCTTCTTTTAGAAGGGATCAAAGAGCATCCCAATTACATGGGGGCTCATGTCACTCTTGCGAAATGTTATTTTGATCAAAATAAGTTCAACCGTGCTTATCAATTGCTTAAAAACTATGTTGCTAATGGAACCGAGAATATTGCACTTATTAAGACTTATGCCGCAAGTTGTATTGAACTTGGTTATCAAAAAGAAGGCCTTAAATATTATAAATATCTTTTGTTTTTAAATCCCAACGATGAAGAAGCTTTAGAGAAGATAAAAAAGGTGGAGGAAGAATCCGAAGTCGACAGCATTATTAGCTTTGAAAAAGAAGAGGCTGATGCTGAACAAGATGTTTCCAAAGCTTTGCTAGAAGAAGCCAGTAAGGATGTTTATAAGGATGCAGATAATTGGTTAAAAGTGGATATTGAAAAACCAGACGATTCTGCCTCTTTAGCTGGAGACCAAATTATTGAAGTCAGGCCAAAGGGAATTGATGCTAGTGAGCTTGAATTCATTCCCTCTGAACTTGTTGATTTGTACCAAGAAAAGGGTATGCATCACAAAGCGTTAGAGCTTGCGGAAGAATGTTTTAGACGCGATCCTGAAAATAAGGAACTTGAAGCAAAGATCACTGAAATCAAAAGGGTAGTTTCTCCTGGTTTAAAAGATGTCTCTCGTCCCGACCAGAGTCTTCTTATTGTTGATGAGCTCAACAAGCTAAAAGCCTCATTTAAAAGCCATTTTACAAAAAATTTCTAGAGCGATTTCACTACAAGCAAGAGATCAAATTCTTTACATAATCTTAGTAAATTTGATAGGTTGTGACGCACAGAGTTTTTATTAGCAAGCACTTTAATTATGAAGATAGCGATTTTAAATGGCCCAAATTTAAATCTCCTTGGAAAGCGTGAACCTGAAGTTTACGGGAGCCTTACCCTTGATGAGATTGAAAAACGCACTCAAAAGAAAGTTGAATCTCTTCTAGACGGGAAAGAAAAGCTTGATTGTGAGTGGTTTCAAACAAACTCTGAGCAAGAACTCATCGAAAAGATTCACCAAGTTTTTTTAGATCAAGAAAATTTTAAAGGAATAATTATCAACCCTGGTGCTTTCACTCACTCAAGTGTCGCGATTTATGATGCTCTCAAGATGGTGAAAATTCCAGTTGTTGAAGCTCATCTTTCAAACACCTATAAAAGGGAAGAAATCCGAAAGAATAAAGTGACAACACCTGCTTCAACTATTTTGATTGAAGGTGCTGGTCCTTCTGTTTACCTTCAAGGGATTCTGTCGCTGATTTACCAAATTTGATAAAGCATAAAATAAAGAACAGATAATGGAGAACTTATGTTGCAAACAACCGAGTTGAAAAAAAATACTAAAGTTGAAATGGAAGGAAAGGTCTATGTGATCATTAAAGCAGACTTTACCAACCCAGGTAAAGGTAGTGCTTTTGTTAAGTGCAAAATGAAGAACCTTGAGAATGGCTCGGTAATTGAAAGAACTTTTAAATCTGGTGTGAGTACAGGTGTTGTCAAACCAGATCTTGAACATAAAGAAGTTGAGTATATGTATGATGATCCAGATGGGTTTAACTTCATGGATCAAAAAACTTATGAAACGATTCATATCGCAAAAGAGTTAATTGAAGAGGAAGCCGGATACCTTCAAGAAGGTATTAAGATTAGTCTTCTGTACTGGAAAATGAAGCCTATTTCGATTGAGCTTCCAAACTTTGTTGAGCTAAAAGTTACTCAAACGGACCCAGGTCTAAAAGGTGATACAGCTCAAGGTGGGACGAAGAAAGCGGTTATGGAAACAGGTCTTCAGGTTAATGTCCCTCTTTTTATAAAAGAAGGGGAAGTCCTAAAGATTGATACTCGTACCGGCGAGTATAATGAACGAGTCAATAAATAAAAAATAATTGAAGGAAAAGAATATGAAACTTGAAGATCTTAGAGAGTTTATCAGTCTTGCAAAAGAATCTGGTGTCACAAGACTCGAATACGAATATAAAGACAAAAGATTTGTTGTGAGTTGGGAAAGTGAAAAGGGAACCCCTGTTGTTCAACCTCTTCCTGTGAGCGCCCCTGCACCTACCCCTGCTGCAGAAGCAAAGGCAGAAGCTCCTAAAAAAGACAGTGGTCTCATTGAGGTTCAGTCTCCATTTGTCGGAACGTTTTATCGTTCACCATCTCCCAATGCTGATTCATTTGTTAAAGAAGGTGATCGAATCTCTTCAGGGAAAGTGCTCTGTATTATTGAGGCCATGAAGATCATGAATGAAATTGAATCAGAGGTTTCTGGAGAAATTGTTGAAGTTTGTGTTGAAAATGAAACATACGTTGAATTTGGACAAACTCTTTTTAAAGTTCGTCCATAGAAATAAAAGACAAGTGTCCCATGAGTAAAAAAATCAATAAAATTCTAATCGCAAATCGAGGAGAAATTGCTCTTCGAATTCTAAGAACCTGTCGTGAGCTTGATATCGCAACTGTTTGTGTACACTCTACTGCCGATGAAAATTCTTTGCATGTGAAGTTTGCAGATGAATCTGTTTGTATAGGACCTGCAAAATCAACTCAAAGCTACTTAAATATTCCAGCCATTTTATCAGCAGCTGAAATTACTGGCGCTGATGCAATCCATCCAGGCTTTGGATTTCTTTCTGAGAATACCGAATTTGCGACTATGTGTGAAAAATGGGGAATTAGCTTTATTGGCCCTTACAAAAAATGTATTGAGCTGATGGGAGATAAGATTCGATCAAAAGAGCTTGCTAAAGAAGCAGGGGCCCCTGTTTTAGAGCCAATTAAGGTAAATGGTCGAAAAGACGCAGATATTTTAAAAGATGTTGAATCCATGGGTCTTCCTGTTCTCATTAAGTCTTCAGCCGGAGGTGGTGGAAGAGGGATGAGAAGAATCGATCAAATGAGTGATATTCTTTCAGCAATCGAAACGTTAAAAACGGAAGCTCTTGCTGGTTTTGGTGATGATACGCTTTTTATTGAAAAGTATATTGTGAATCCAAGACATGTTGAGGTGCAAATTTTAGGTGATAAACATGGTAATGTTGTTCATCTTGGAGAGCGTGACTGTACGATTCAGAGGCGCTTTCAGAAGTTGATTGAAGAAAGTCCTTGTCCTGTAATTGACCAAGAAAAACGAAAAGAAATCTGTGAGTCAGCAGTTCGAATTGCAAAGCATGTGAATTATGATAGTGCAGGAACAGTTGAATTTCTTTATGACCTTGATGATGGCAAGTTTTATTTCATGGAAATGAATACTCGTATCCAGGTTGAGCACCCGGTTACAGAAGAGAGAACAAATATTGATCTTATTAAGCAAATGATCTTTTCAGCTGAAGGAAAAGAACTCTCTTTCAAACAAGACGAAATTTTATTTGATGGACACACGATTGAGTGTCGAATCAATGCTGAAGATCCCAAAACTCAAAGACCGAGCCCTGGAAAAATCTCTTATTATCATAGGCCAGCAGGACTTGGGGTACGAGTCGATGACTTTGTCTATAGTGGGTATAATGTGCCTCCTTTTTATGATTCGATGATCTCAAAGGTGATTGTAAAAGCTGAAAGTCGAGATCAGGCTATTGCCAGAATGAAAAGATGCCTTGAAGAGATGGTTGTTGAAGGAATAAGTACGAATATTCCTATGCATGTTGAGATTTTAGCGGATGCAGACTTCATTTCTAACAAGTATTCTACGAACTATCTCAATGAAAAAAATATGATTTAATTTTGCTATTTGTATGGGCCAAAACAAGGCTCAACTTTTGCAGCTTCCAGCAATTTTTTTTGCTTCAAGTTAAAATTAAACGAGTCTAAGTTTTTGAATTTAAAAAGAAGACGAGTTTAATGGATCATTTTACTAAGATTTATCGCGAAGAAAAAATCGAAGCAACAATCAAAGAAATTCGAGAAATTCTTGAGAGTGATGAAATTGATTATCAGAACATTTTTTTAAGCCTCAATCTTTTAAAATCAAATAAAGAAAAAGCAGAAGTTATTCAGAGTATTTGGCTGCAAACCGAAGAAAATGAAAATATTCAAAACCTTTTCCCAATTCTTGAAAGAACATTAAGTACAGAATTTTCATTTGAGAGTTTATTTCAATTCTTGGATGAAACAAGATTAAGAGGAGCACTTTCTCTTACCAATAATTGTGCGCGGCTAATTACTGAAAAAATTCTTACAGAGAAAAGAATAAACTTTATTGAGCAAGCAAGACTTTCATTTTCAAATGGAGGGATTTCAAAAGAAATCTCCACTATGTTTAATCTTGCGAGTGACGTCCTTCAAGGACACTCAATTAATTTCCATGATCTTCAAAAAAAATCGAATGGTGAAAAAAACTTTTTAAAAGAAAAGTTAAAGCTTCTCGTTAAAAGAAAGTTGAAACATTTTACAAGTATACAAAACGATTCCCTCTTATCTGTGAAATGGATTCTTCAAAACTTTATTAACCCTGATGACGAAAAAGAGATCCAGTTACAACTTGTTCTTCTCAATGAAATTTTTAAAGAATCAGTCAACCAGGATGAACTTGGTTTAGTGTTTCAACTATTGCTTGATTACTCACTTTTATTTAAACAAGCTTGGTCTTATGACGTTATTGTGGAATATTCGAAAATCTTTCCAGATAAAATTGATCCTGTGAAGCTTATTGAACTTAAGAGTTTGTCGAACAATGCAGAGGAGAAAGCAAGCGAGGAAGAAGTTGGAAATGAAGAACTCTCTGAGGAAACTTCAACTTTTGTAAAAGATCTTCTGTTAAGAAAACCATCGAGGCAGTACGACTTTCTTGAAGTGAAAGAGAAGATTTTTGTACAAGGCCAACACCACTTCATCTCTCTTTTATCAAAGGAAGAGAGAGAAATTATCTATAAAGAATTCCGGGATAAGATGAATGAGAAGGGGATGGAGGGACCTTCTATTGTCGAGCTTGCCTATCGCCTCGTTCGTACATTTATAAGTGCTTCTGATTACACGATGGCGCTTGAATTTATGAGTCATTTTGAAAAGAACTTTCCAATGACTTCAAGAGAATCAGAGATTTTTTCTGACTTACACAAAAGAGTGATGAGACTTTGGGAAAGTACTTAAATAAATACATCATTTCATTTCTCTTTGTTTTTGCGATTGCAAGTTATGCAGCACTTGAGTTCTCTCGCTCTAAAGTTGTTGCAAGTTTTATCACGAAAAGAATCAATGGTTATCTTTCAAAACAAAAAAATATTAAGATTTATTTTGAAAAAATTGATATCCATCCGCTAACCCTTTCAGCAAGTGTTCGAAACGTTTCAATTGAAACAAATGAGTTGAGAGGCTTAACATCAGATGTGAATGTTAAGATTAAACTTTTTTCACTTCTTAGAAATAAAATTGCAATAGATCGCATTCACGTTAAAAACGGAGAGTTTTTCATTCATGACTTTTCTTTTGAAAAAAAAGGAGAAAAAGAGAATGAAAATTATAAAGATTATGGAAGTGAAATAAGAAAAAGTCTTAATCTCATGAAACTTAAGGTTTTCAATTCTGAGTACAGCGATATCGTAAATGAACTCTATATCGAAAACTCAAGAATCGATTTCAAAGATGAACAATTTTTAATTGATACAATTGAAATAACAAAAAACTCAAAGTTTGCATCGGCGCGAGTGGCCTTTAACGTTCCGACACAAAAAAAGATTTTTGCTCATGACAAAATTGAGATGGAACTAACTTTAAGCCAGACGAAGTTTCAAGTAAACTCGTTTAAAATAACGGATGGTTTTTTCTCATTGATGGGTGAAGTCTCTGTTCTTATTGCAAAGGATTTTCAATCTAAGATGGTTGGGAGTGTCGACTTTAAAATCCCTCTTGATAAAATTTCAGATTTTTACCCCGTTGAAGCAAGGGGATTGGCAAAAGGAGAGATTCATCTCGGGGGAACTTTAGAAGGCCCTCACATGAGATTGAATCTTGATGCTCGAAATATGGGGAATGAATATATTCGATTTCAAAGGCTCAATTCAAACTTGGCTTTTCGCAATCAAAAAATTTCAGTAGAGGATATTTACATACAAAATGAAGACGCTTCGGTTAAGCTTCTTAAGCCATTCAATATATTCGACTTAAAAGATTCAAAAATCCTCAACTTTAAAGCTCTAACTCAAATTGAAAAATACCATACGAATGATTTACTTTTTTCGATTGATGATATCTTGTCGGGACTTAAGGGGAAAGTTTCTGGAAAGCTCTTAGTTGATAGTCGAAAGAGTTTTAACAGCACTCGTTTTATAGGCCAAAAGGGAATGAAGCTTAAGGATGTCGAATACTTTCCTGTTGAAGATAAACTTCTTGGGTTAAAAGAAGTTAACTTAAATCTTTTAAATGTCCATTTAGATTGGCCAAAAGATTCTGTAACAATTGAGTTAAAAGCAAAAAAACAAAACCAGATGATTGATGTTAAAGGTGTTGTCGATAACGATAACCTTCGATTTGATGTCTTCTTTAAAAACTTTGACTTTGATCGATTCAAAAATATTTCAACTGTACCATTCGGTGGAAACGGAGACCTTGGGATTACTATTTCAGGTCTTGAAAAAACGGTGTTTGATTTTGATATGAAAGCGGAAGAACTTCAAATATTAGGATTAAGCTTTGGAGAGAGTATAGGAAGAATGATTTTGACTTTAGACGATCTTAACCTCAAAGTTCAAAACATTAAGGCAAAGAAAAATGTTTCTTCCTATGTAATTGATGGAAAGGTTAACTTTGAAAAATCAGAAATAGATCTTGATATAAATCATAAGAACAATCGTTTTGAAGACATTATTGAAATCATGGGAGTTCACTTTCCAAAGGAACTCAACTCTCTTCGAGAAATTAAAATGTATAGTGATGTTCAGTATAATGTTTCTGGAGGGTTTGCTTTTGATAAGCTAAAAATTACAGGGAAACTTAAATCTGATAAAGCCACTTACTATGGTGAAGAGTTTAAAAAGCCTCAAATGAACTTTTCTCTTAACAATGAAGTCATCTCTCTTAAACGATTTTCTGTAAATGCCTTCAGTGGCAAAATAAAAGGTGGTTTAGACTACAGTATACCGAGAGAAAATCTCGATTATCGAATGCAACTTTTTCAGGGCCGATTCGAAGATGTGCGTTTCCTTAAAAAAGGATTCCCGGGAGTCAATTCATCTTTTGAAATTAAAGCTTCTGGTTCATACGGAACAAGTAAACAAAAAGGAGAGGTTGTCCTCAATCTGAATCGAATGCAAATCGGCAACTCCTTCTTTAATAAAAATCAATTAGATTTTTCTTATAATCATTCGTCGATGATTTGGGGAGTCGATTTTCTTGATTCTCAAGTTTTGGGTGCTAGCCAATACATCTTTGGTGGACGAAAAGAAAAAGGAGCAATCCTTGATATTAATTTTGATATCAATAACGGTAATGATCTTTTTGCAGCAGTGAAACCAGAGATTATTCAAAATGTCGATCAAATGGACACAATGTTTAAAGGCCATCTTTTACTTGATGTTAATTTTGAGAGAAAATTAATGAACAAACTTTCTCTTGGGCTTGATGATTTTAAAGTTTTTTATAAAGGGAATCGTCTTGCAGCCTCTAAGAACTCAGGTTTTCTCATTGAAAAGAATAAAATCTTAAAAAGAAAAATTCAATTCGATACAAATCGTAAATATAAAGCTGAAGCCAGCATTGCTGCGGTTGATGGCCTCGATCTTATTTTGAAATCAAAATTTCTTTTACCAACAAATCTTGCAGAATTATTTGTTCCCAATGTGGATTATATTAATGGAGAAATTTCAGGAGAAGTTGAAGGAAAAGCAGGAGAGACTCTTGAGTTCAATTCAGGGATGTTAGAACTTTCTAACGGGGGATTTAAGCCCAAGGATATTCCTGTAAGCGTTGAGAAAATTTCTGGAAGATTGCGACTCGATAAACAAAGAGTCGAATTTTATGATTTCAAAGGGATCTTAGGAAAAGGAAATCTCGCGGCACATGGGCAGATAGACTTTTCAAATATTATTCCTAGTGTTGATATAAAGTATAACGTGCAAAATGCAATCGTTTCACCTTTTGAAAATACAAGGGTTCTATTTAGTTCAGCAGGAAATCTTTTAGGTGATCAACCTCCCTATGATTTAAAAGGAAAAATCTTATTGTTTCATGGAACAGTTCACGAAGAGTTCGACAAACTAACATCCCGTGAAGGTGAAAAAAATGTAACATCAAAATTTGCACCAGAAAAAAAGTTTCAAGAAGGAATCAGGTTTTTAAATGCTGGCTTTGATGTTGAAATCTTAGAGTCTGTCCATGTGAGAAATAGCATTGTCGACATCCATCTTGAAGGTGAATCAAAGATTAAAGGCCCTATGGACTCGATGAACTTTTTAGGAAGTTTTAATATTGATAAAGAAAAAGAAAATAAAATTCTTGTCAAAGGAAATAGTTTTCTTGTTTCTCGAGGTGCGTTTCAATTAACGGATTCAACCGAAGGGGTTACAATTGATCTTGAGGCTAATTCAAAAGTGAAGGATTATGACATTCAATTAAATGTCCAGGGAGAAGAAGATGATATTAAAATCACTCTCAAGTCTACTCCAACTTTATCAAAAGAAGATATTTTCTCACTTCTTACCTTAGGGGTTACTTCTGAGTCTTCCCGTGAGTTAAAGGAAGATCAAAAGAGTTCAATTGCAACAATTGGAATTGGTTCAATCATATTTGATCAATTAAAAATTGGCCAAGGACTTAACAATTCTCTCGGCCTAAGGATGTCAATCTCACCTGAACTTCAATCTGACGCTGATTCTACATTACTTGAAGGAAAATCTGCTGTAGCGAGCTCAAAAAGAGTTAAAACAGCGACAAAAATTAAAATCGAAAAATCCTTTTCAGACAATGTTGACCTATCATTGTCTAATACTGTGGGAGGGAGTTCACAGCAAAAACAAGAGATGAATTTGATTTATAAAGTTAATGAAAATGTTTCTCTAGACGGTGTTTTAGAGGTAAAAGATGTAGATGAAGAAAGTTCTTCGGAATCACCTGAATCTGTTGGTTGGGACTTAAAGTACAAATGGTCATTTTAGTGAGATTTCTTATTCTTTGTTTCGTATTGGCCTCCTCGGTAGAGGTGATGGCCTCTAATAATCGTCTTATTTGTTTACAAGAAGAATTTTGCAATAAAATTAATGAACAGCTTAAACAACAAGAAGAGCCAGATTTAAAAGAAGTTTTAAAAAGGTTTTCTCATATTAGTAAGGTTTATCAAAACCCTGCCACAGAAGAATTTATTGTCGAAGTGAGTATAAAAGCGACAAAGTTGAAGTTGTCCATCTCTCCTGATTTCTCTTCTGAGGTAGATGAAAAAATTCGAAAGATATTGAGTTTTGGAAATCAAAAAATCATTGATTCTGAAATGGCGAGACAAAGAGTTTTAAGTTTAAAAAACTTTCTTTCTAATGAAGGTTATTCAAACTCTAAGATCTTAGCGTATGAACAACGACAAGAGGGGGAACGTGTCCTTCATGTGGAGGTGAATACTGGTCAGATTCTTAGGTTTGAAGGCTATGAATCTAATATTCAATTTAAAGACCTGAACCTTGAATCATTTGAACAACGCTTTTCACTGCAAAAGGGGAAAGTCTTTGACAAGTTAAAGTATAGTTTGATGATTCAAGAAATTGAGCGATCCTTGATTAATCAGGGTTATGTTCTTGCTCGAGTTGAAGATAATCTTGTGGTCTCAGAAGAACTTGTTCGCTCAACGATTACAATAGAGGTTGGCCAAAAAGTTCAATTCAGTGTGAATGGAAATAAACTTATTTCTCGAATGGACCTTGTGAGAGAGATCAAAAAGACTCTTCGTTCGACTTTGACTCAAAGAGAAGTGAAGCCTCAAATTGAAAAAGCGATACAGTCCTCTTATAAGAAAATTGGTTATTATTTTCCACAAATCGAAATATTAAAGTTAAAGGGAAGGTCAAGAAGTTCCCTTGAAGTGAGTCATTATTATATTCAGATTGAGGAAGGAGATAAGACGCCAATCTTTTCAGTCGATTTTTATGGCACTGAAGACAACAGAGGAAAATCACTAAAAGAAAAATTCTTTAAGATCGAAAGTGAATTGATTCAGTCAGGGTTTTATGATCAAAACGCAACTGAGCAGTTTCAAAAAGAAATTATTCTCTACTACCAGGGACAAGGATTTCTCTCTGTAGCTGTTCAAAAGCCGAGAGTCCTCTTTACTCCAAAAGAAGTAAAAATTGTTTATAACATTGATGAAGGTGAGCAGTACCTTGTTAGTGAGATGGATGTTTGTGATTGTGATGAAGAGACCGAGAAGTTCGTTCGCTCGATTTTGATAAACAAAGAAGGGAAACCCTTTAATATAAATGTCATCGAATCTGATTTTAAGAAGGCCTTAAGCTTTCTCAAAGAGAAAGGTTATTTTTATGCTTTTCGAAGCTCGCCTCTTGGAAAAGATGTTGTTCAATATGACCTTCAAAACCGAAAGGCATCGATCGATTATCTCATCATTTCTGGTGCAAGGTTATCTTATGGGGGTTATGGAATTGCTGGGCTTCAAAAGACTAAAGACTATGTGGTTTCAAGAGAAATATTACATAAAGATGGAGATGTCCTTTCTCCTTCGAGTTTAAGGGACCTTGAGAACCGATTAAATAATCTTGGTCTTTTTCAAGTTGTTAAGGTTAAGCCAGTTAAGACTAGAGCACAGCTTTTAGGCCAAAAAAAGGCAAATTCTCAAATTCAAATTCAGGTAGAGGAAAGAGATTTTGGAAGTGGTGAAGCTGCTGTTGGTTATCGAACTGACCTGGGTGCGAAGGTATCAACATCAATTGTTTATAATAATGTGAGTGGAAAAAACTGGATTGTTTCTGCTGATGCTGAATCCAATTATCGCTTCAGTCTTTCAAACTTAGATGCAAGAAGAGAAGCTGAAGGGGACAAGTTCATTGAGTACTCCTTGGGAGCAGGTATTACTTTTCCTTATTTCTTTGATCTTCCCATTAGGACAAACTTCTCTGTTGGTTACAAACTTCAAAGATATTTTGCTTTTGATGCTGAAATTGCTCGATTTACATATTCTAATGATTATCAATTTCTTAAAAACCTTTTTGGTAGACTCAAATATCAGCTTGAAACAATTAATCAGTCTGATGCAACGGAAGCAAGAGATAACGACAGCTTCCGAATTGGGTCCCTTACTCCATCTCTAACATTGGATTTGCGTGACAGAGTTGTGAACCCAAGAAGAGGTTCCTTTTTTAATGTCTCTTGGGAGTTTGCTAATCCTTATTTTCTTTCCCAAAACGACCAAGAAGACCTTGTCATCAATTTCAATAGATTCATCTCAAGAAGTAAGTTCTATCTTCCTGTAACCAACAAGATTACTTGGGCCAACTCGATTTCATTTGGAATTGAAACAAACTTTGCAAAAGAAAAGACAAATACAAATGGTGAGACGAGTGCTGAAGGTTACATCCCGAGTATCAAGGTTTTTCGCTTAGATGGTCAGGACACTATTCGAGGCTATAAAGACAGTGAAATTAATCTTTTAGAGGGTGGACAGGATATTGGCGAAGTCATCATTGATGATGAGGCCTATTTCCTCGCCTACAAAACTGAGCTTCGCTACAGCTTGAATGACCAGATCGTTTTTGGAGTCTTTTTTGACGCTGGGCAGGTCGCGGTGAACTCTTTTTCACCTACAAAGGTTCGAACTTCCCTTGGAAATACTTTCAAATTTGTGACGCCTGTTGACTCTCTTGATTTAGACTATGGTGTCAAACTCAAGAGGAGGCGTACCCAAATATCCGACACTGAGCAGCGCAGGGAAGTATTTGGCCGTTTTCATCTCTCCATCGGCTTTTTCTAACAGAATTTCAGCTAGTTATGCTTTTTATTGAATCCTGAAAAATCTTTAAAAATCTCTTTGTTTTATAGGGGTTACCTTATTGACGTAGGGCCAAATAATATCGTATATGTTGTCATCTAATTTTTTATTTCGTTATTGAAAGAAGGATAAATTATGTACACCCAGCGATCGTTCACGCTTAAGCCAGCTGATGCTAATAAGAAGTGGTTACTTATTGATGCCGAAGGACAAACTGTTGGAAGACTTGCTTCAAAAGTTGCAAATCTTTTAAGAGGAAAACATAATCCACAATTTACAAATCACACTGATTCAGGAGACTTTGTAGTTGTTGTTAATTCTGAAAAAGTTGAATTCACTGGAAATAAGTGGGAAAGCCAAAAGTATTACAGACACGCTGGTTTTGTTGGAAATCTTAAAGTGAGAACAGCTAAAGAACAAAGAGAGATCCATCCAGAGCTTATTCTGAAAGAAGCGGTAAAAGGTATGCTTCCAAAGAACAGCTTAGGAAGAAAGCAATTAAAGAAATTAAAGATTTATGTTGGTGATAAGCACCCTCATGAAGCTCAAAATCCAGAAACTGTAAGTTTATAGGCGAATAAGGAAGAGTAGAAATGGCTGGAAAAAGTAAAAATTGGGAAGTTCAATCAGTAGGAAGAAGAAAGTCTTCTGTAGCTCGAGTTTATATGTCAAAAGGTGAAGGCAAGATCATCATCAATAAAAGAGAGATCTCAGATTACTTTCCAAAAGGGACTGACAGATATGTTGTTAACCAACCGCTTAACCTTTTAAAGGTTTCTGATAAGTATGACATTCTTATCAATGTAAAAGGTGGAGGAACAACAGGACAAGCAGGTGCTTGCCGTCTTGGTGTTGCTAGAGCAATCATCAATCTTGACCCAACAGTGAGAAAAGAACTTAAAGCTGCTGGATTCTTAACGAGAGATTCTAGAAAAGTTGAGAGAAAGAAGCCTGGTCTTCGTGGCGCAAGAAGAAAGTTCCAGTTCTCGAAACGTTAACGAAAGCCGAGAGGGTTTCGGCCCCGCAGAGAGCCAGAAAGCGTCAGCGCCCGGTCGAACAGAAGCCAAACAATTATTATACAACAAGCCCCGGTTTTTTCCCGGGGCTTTTTTTTATGTTACTGAAAACGTGAGTTTTCAAGCGGATTAAGCGTTAGCGCACGGTAATTGTATATTAGTCTTTTCGCTAAATAAGAGTTATTTTTTTTAACCATGAGTCATCGCTACATTGAAATTAAAGGTGCAAGGACCAATAACCTTAAAGATGTGAATGTTAAAATTCCTCTTGGGCAAATTACTTGTATTATGGGAGCATCTGGTTCAGGAAAGACAAGTCTCGCTCATCAAACCCTTTATGCGGAATCAAAGCGGCGGTTTCTGAATTCTCTTCCCAATAGTTTTCGGTTTTTCAGTGAGAAACCAGCTCCCTCCGATGTGGATTCGATTTTTCCAATTTTACCAGTTTGGAGTCTGCCGCAAAATAATCCGATTCTAAGTTCAAGACAAAATGTTTTAGACTTAATTGAAGGAACTCATTCCGTTCTTGATCTTTTTTCTTCATGTGGAGAAGTTCATTGCCCTACTCATAAAGTTCCTCTTGAAAAAGTTGGCTTTGGGCCACAAATTTCAAGATTTCTAAAAAAGTGTCCGGCAAAGGCAAAAGCGATTCATGTTTTTGTTTCAAAAGATGCGTATGCAGAGAACTTTGAAAGCGGCCCTATCCCGACAAGGTCAGTTAAAGCAAAGTCTTCAGAGGTGCAGAGCTTTGATTCGGGGGATAATTATTTTGAACTTTTTCGTGTGAGATCAACTCAAGCTGAAAAGATTGAAGAAAAAATTAATGAGCTTGAGCTTAAAAATGTGAAAAGCTATTTATTAAAATTTGATCATGGAAAAAGCTTTTCAGAGCTTATCGATTCAAAAAGCTACAAGTGTCCTCACTGTGATTATATATCAGAGTCGAGATTTACGCCTCGAAGTCTTTTAACTCCTTTTAATGGTCTTGGGGCCTGCTCGAGCTGTAAGGGTTATGGAACAATTTATATCTATGATCGAGCAAAAATGATCAAAGAGCCTTGGAAAACGATTCGAGAAGGTGCGGTCACAATTCTTCAATCAGCTCATTTTGATTATTATGAACCAATCTTTAAAAGTGAAATTCAAAAAATAGGCCTTTCTATTGACGTGCCTTTTAGTGATCTTCCTGAAAAAAAGTGGAAGTTTCTTTATGAGGGAGGAGGAAAGTTTCCTGGGCTTAATGCTTTTTTTGATTACCTTGAACGGAAACGTTACAAAAAAACAATTCGAATTTTTACAAAACGAATCCAAACGGAAGTTCTTTGTCCTGTTTGTGAAGGGGCCAGGATCACCAAAGAAAATCATTCTTATGGTGTGAGAACAACTAAAGAGAATATTTTTTACAAAGACTCACTTTTATTAACGATTTCAGACGCGATTAAAAAATTTGAAGAGGCTAAAAAGGAGCATAACTTTAAAAATAAACAGTTTTTAAAGTTTATGAACTCTTTGAAAATTTGTGAAAATCTTGGGCTTGGTTATCTTCAGTTTAATCGAAAAGTTAAAAGTCTTACAGCCAGTGAATATCAAAGACTCCTTCTTGTTAAATATTTTAGTTTTCAAGGCACCGGCAGCCTTTTTATTTTAGACGAGCCATCGCTTGGTCTTCGAGTAGAAGAGCAAAAGAAAATTTACTATTACCTCGAAAGGCTCAAGGCCCTCGGGAATACAGTACTTCTTGTTGATCATTCTGAGTTTCTCCAGTCAAAAGTAGATTATCGGATAGAGATGGGACCAGGTGCAGGTATTCATGGTGGAGAAATTCTTTACCAAGGAAAAAATAAAGATGCGACAAAGTCTACTCGGGCGAAGAAGCTTTCAAAAAAATCGATAAAACCAGCAAAGGCCTTAAAGTTTGAAAAGGTTCACTTTTGGAATAAAACTTGTCCCGATCTTTCTGTTCCTCTGGGAGAGCTGACTCACATTTCAGGTCCTCCGGGGGTGGGAAAAACTTCTCTTTTTATAAAAACTTTAGCGAATGCCCATGCAAAATTAAACCAAGAAGAAAAGGTTTACGATGGAGATCTTCGCTATAAAAAGATTCACAACCTTGAAAAGTTTAAGTCTGTTTATACAATTGATGCCTCGGCTCTTCACTCGAACTCAAGATCAACAGTCGGCACTTATCTTGAAATTTCTCCGGTGGTTCGAAACTATTATGCGAATCTTTTTCATTCTCAAAAGATGGGGCTTGAGAAAGGTCACTTCTCTCCAAACTCTGCTAAAGGACGTTGTTCAACTTGCGAAGGGCGAGGGTTTCTTGAAGCTGAGATGAAGTACTTTGAGAGTGTGAGATACACTTGTCCTGATTGTGAAGGACATAAACTTAATCCTCTTTACGCCAATATTACTGATGGAAAATATAAGTTTAAAGAAATCGTGAAAGTACCCTTGTCTGAAATATGGGATATCATTGTGACCTCGCCAAAGTTTGTTATTGTAAAAGAGCTTCTTGAAAAATTTCATCTGGATTATCTTAACTTGGGAAGACCTCTTACTTCTCTTTCTGGTGGCGAGAGGCAAAGGCTAAAACTTGCAAAGCTCTTTCTTAAAAGTCATAAAGAAAGTCTGTTTGTTATCGAGAATCTCTCGTTTGGTCTTTCAAGCTTAGAACTTCTCTCAATTGGCAATTATTTAAGGCAATTAACCGAAATGGACAATACAATCCTCGTGATTGACCCCAACCAAAAAGTCTCTAAATTCTCACATAACTCACTAGAATTAAAGGAGTCTCAAGGTTCTAAGATAAGGTCAGAGCTCAAAGAAAATAAATAGCCGATAAAATAGATAAAGTATTCCGCGCTAAATTCCGAAAATGATTAAGGAATTGGTTTTAACTGAGGAATTCTTTTGATTAATAAATATTTTGCCCTTATTGGTCTTGTTGTTCTTTGGTCTCATCAGATTTTTGCTGTAAGTTTCATCCCGATATCTTTTGATGAGCAAGTGGAGCAATCCGATTCCATTGTTCATGCAGTGGTGAAGGGAAATAGTTATAAAAAGGCTTCGAATGATGAAGTCGTCACAATGACTTCACTAAAAATTTTAAGTTACACCGGCATTAGTAATTCAAGAATGGTGAATCCCAATAGCTTTAAAGTTGTGAGCCCTGGTGGGGTCTGGAATGGGATTGTTCATAAAATCGATGCTTCTCCCAAGTTTAAAGAAGGGGAAGAAGTTGTTCTTTTTTTAAAAGAAACAGGAAGAGGGTTTGTTGTTCTCAATCTTGCTCTTGGGAAGTACAAAGTTGAAAAATATGACGGAGAAAAAATTCTTAAGAGTGAAATTTTCCCTAAACATCCCTTAATGAAACCTCTTCCTCTCTCTAAGCTGAAAGAATTGGTTTCGGTTATCAAGCGAGGGGAGACGTTTAAAGGCTTTAACCAAAAACAAGCTGTTGTGAAGAGAAACTTTGAAGAGTCCGGTGAGGGGCGGGGTCCAGCTTCTCTTGGAAATTCTTCTAAAAATCAAAGTGCATTTGACAATGAAAACGGTCTTACTCTTGTAACGCTCGTTATACTCTTTCTTTTGATTGGGATTGTTTATCGATATGCAGTCAGAAACAGCAAAAATTAATACTTGTTCAAAGCTATTATTTTTTGTCTTGATTCTTATTTCAAGTCCTGGGCATTCGTATGTAAAATCATTAACTGGCTCAGGCAAGGCCATCAAGTGGAATGACTCAACAGAAGAAATTCGGTTCTACCTTGATAAAAACTCTGCTCCATCCCAGATTGGCTCTAATGACTTTGAGAGTATTTTCGTCGGCGCGCTTAATAGCTGGAATGAGTTGGGGAAATTCAACCTTACTTATGAAATTACAAACTCAACGGCATCAAGACGAAATGATGTTTATTTTTCTGATTTCTTAGTCGGTAGTAATGCCTTAGGTGTTACTCGCGTTTCATTCAATCAGGCCACAGGTCAGATTATTGAAACAGATATTATGTTGAGTACTTTTCTTGTGAACAAAGATTCATCCACTGATGAATATCTTGGAAATATTTTAACACATGAAATAGGCCATGCTCTTGGTCTTTCTCATTCACAAATTGCTTATTCCACTATGTTTTATAAAGCCACTCGAGGACAACACACTCTATCTGAAGATGATAAGAATGGTTTTTATGATGTTTATTCAATTAAAAAGTCTGGAACGGGAACAGTAAAAGGCAAAATTGTTGGAGGCCAAGACCTTGTGGGAATTTTTGGTTCTCATGTTCAGCTGATCTCTGTTGATGATTTGAGTGTTGTGGTTTCAACTGTCTCTGAGCCCAATGGAGATTTCCAGTTTAATAATGTGGATAAGTCGAAAGAATATTTTTTAAAAGTTGCGCCCTTGGAGCTTCTTGAAACACTTCCGACATATTACGAAGATGTCACCTCCGGCTTTTGTCTTGGCTATACAGATTACAAGCCTTCTCTTTGGCAAGGTTGTGGAAGTTCAAGTGAAGGAAAGCCTGTTAATATTAATTTTCAAAGTCAAAGCACAATCGATGCTGGCTTTGTCACGATTCGATGTAATACAGATGTTCCTGCGCAATATCTTCTTGATCGAGAGGATGGTTACGAACTTGATCTCTCTAAAAGGACCAATACTTACTTAGGCTATTTTTCGGAGGTTGATCTTAGAAATTCTGCAGTTGATAAAATCCACCTTGATCTTTCAAATGTTGCGCTTCCGGCTCTTTCAACCGGAGATCAAAATCTTCTTGAAATCTCAATCATGGCCCAATCTCTTTATTCGCCTCTTAAGATTAAGTCGAAAGTGATTTTTCAAGATTATACAGAGATTGAATATGGAGCCACGGATTGGATTGATAACGATCTTAATCCTCAGACCGATTTAAAGTTTACAATTCTTTTAAGTCCCGTTGCTTCAAGTAATGTTTTTGATATTGAGGTTACTCCCCAGCATTTTGAAACTTTAAATTTTAATATCAATGGAAAAAATGAAGTTCTCACAGGTTATTTATCAGGAGTTTCCAATTATTCTCTTGATGATTACTTTCCAGATTATGATGCTTTTAAAGCAGCTCTTCCCAATTATTTATTCTCTGCACGGGCCTATACTTTGAAGAGTAATGGGGACAAAGTTTATTTAAAGTCACCCTATGTCGCGGAAAATTACGAGCTTTATGACAATAGATGGTGCCCAGATGCTGATCTAAGCTACAAGCTCAGTCCCAATACAGTTTCAACGACGAGCAGTATCATTACCACGACGACATCTAACGAAGATAGTGGAGAAATTGCTCTTGGCGGATGTGGTCAAATAAATACCGGCTCAGGTCCAGGAAACCCTGGTTCAGCTCCATTAATTGCTATGATGATGGGAATTCTTCTTTTCTTATTGCCTAGAATTCAATATCTTAAATAGTGTAGTTA
>JBMYPC010000050.1:0-20150 GCA_049599895.1 Bacteriovoracaceae bacterium
AGCCTTTTGACCTCTTAGGTAATCAAGAGCTGATTGAAAGTCACCTTTAGCGATAAATCCAAGGACTTGGTCTCTGAATTCCTTCGCAGGTGTTTTGTAAATAAAGTAAAGGGCAATAACTCTCTCAATGATAAAAGCGACAGTGAAAATTAAGAAAGTTAAGATACCGTACATGAAAATACCGCCGGCATGAAATTGGTCGATAAGCGACATAAGATTTCTCCTCTTTTAAGTCCCGGAACTGATCCGAGCGCAACTCAGCAATTTGCGAAATACTGTGACACGGCACTCAGAAATGCAATAGTTATTAACAACAAGTGCACATTCTTCTTTTAGCTGTGGCATAATTCCAGACACACAAAATTAAAGCCAATATTATTTACACGGTTATTGCCAATGATCAAGGCGTTAACCTAGCGCCAATTTGTCACTCATAAAGATGACAGATGTCAGTTTTTGCCTCAGAGTTTTTACTCTACAAAGTGCTAAAAGTGTGTTTATTTATTTAACTTCTTAATATTAAAGGTTTTTAAGGTCGAGAAATGAGCAAAACATCTGCTGAAAATGTGCAAAGCATTGTAAAAAAGTTTGAAGAATTCGGTTCCTGGGAGCTGAAATATAAACATATTATTGAGTGTGGTAAGAAATTATCTGATTTTCCTGATCAATTTAAAGAGGAGAAATTTAAGGTTAAGGGATGTCAATCCCAAGTTTGGCTCTATCCTGAGATTGCAGTGAGTCATGATGATGCGAATAGGAAAGTCATTCACTTTCATGCTGACAGTGACGCGAGTATTGTCAAAGGCATCATTGCTGTTCTTTTGTCAGTCTACAATGACCTCACCCCTAATGAAGTCTTAGAGGTCGATGAAAGTTTTATTGATACTATTGGTCTTAGACAGCATCTTTCGATGAGTCGTGCCAATGGACTCAACTCCATGATCAAACAAATAAAAATGTATGCTTTAGTTTATAAAACACAGTTTTCATAACTAAAGGGGATAAGAAAATGTCAAAGAATAGTGAAGAAATAAACTTTTCGTTAAATCAAAGACCTCGGAGAAATCGAAAAAGTGCTTCTGTGAGAAGTTTTGTTCAAGAAAATCAATTAACGAAAAATGATCTGATCATGCCACTTTTTGTTCAAGATCAATCAAGTGACAATATTGAAGTGGTCTCAATGCCTGGGCAGTTTCGCTATTCACCCGATGGGCTTCTCAAAGAGGTTGAATCTTTATTAGAAGCCGGTATTCACGGCATCTGTTTATTTCCAGCCTGCAAAGATGAAACAAAAGATAAACTTGCCACTCAAGGTCATAACCCTGATCACTTTTATCAAAGAAGTTTAAAGGACATTAAAGCCAGATTCCCTGAGATGACTGTTATGACAGATGTTGCAATGGATCCTTATAGTTGCGATGGTCATGATGGATATGTCGATGAAAAAACCGGGGAGATTCTCAATGATCCGACTCTTGAAATTCTTGGAAAAATGGCATTAGAGCAGGCGAGAAGTGGAGCTGATATTATTGGGCCATCGGATATGATGGATGGAAGAGTTGGATTTATTAGAGACGTTCTTGATCAAAACGGTTTTGAGAACGTATCAATAATGTCTTATTGTGCGAAATATGCTTCGAGTTTTTATGGCCCCTTTAGAGACGCATTAGATAGTGCACCAAAGGTAGGTGATAAAAAAACCTATCAATTGAATCCTGCTAATACACGTGAGGCCTTAAGAGAGGCTGAGCTTGATGAGATGGAAGGGGCCGACATTATTATGGTTAAGCCCGGTATTGCTTATCTTGATATAGTACTGAAACTAAAAGAACATACGACCTTACCGATTTCTGCCTATCAAGTAAGCGGTGAGTACTCCATGATTAAAGCTGCTGGTGAGAAAGGTTGGTTATCTGAAGATCAAGTGGCCCTTGAGTCTTTGCTGGCCTTTAAAAGAGCAGGGGCTGATATTATTCTGTCCTATTTTTCTAAACAGGTTGCTCGCTACCTTTAAAGCTGTTTTTGAAGTTTATTTAAAAGAGATTGTTTTAAGGTCTCAGGCTTTCTAGGATCATTTCCAAGAATCCATGTTTGCTCAGGATAGATAACACAAGAGACGCCATTGTCACATTGGCCGAGACAGCCCGATGCGTTAACTCTTACCTTATCTTTTGGGTGGATTTCGAGAATTTCTTTTTTCAGAGTTTTTCGAAGTTCTTGGGCCTGTTCGGGAGTTGTTTGCTCACCGTCTTCGCCTTTATAGCTGCATCTTGTGCAAATAAAAATATGGTTTTGAAAGTTTGGCTTCTGTGTCATGGGATTTCCCCTTTCTGCTAAACTAAATATCTCTTATCATAAGAGAAAAGCTTAAATGTCTTTACCATAGATTCGGTAAAAACATTTGTATTTTGGAGTGATCATGTCCTTTTGCCAAATTCTCGACGCTAGACAAAAGTCTCTTGAGGTTAATTTAGATTCAACAATTTATGGAACCTTTGCTGAAATCGGTGCCGGGCAAGAAGTTTCGAGGCATTTTTTCAAAGCAGGGGGTGCTGCTGGGACCATGGCAAAAACCATATCAGCTTATGATATGACTATGAGCGATATCATTTATGGCAAAAGTAAAAGTGGTCGTTACGTCTCTAGAGATCGACTTGAGCGTATGATGGAAAGAGAATATCGCCAATGTGTTGAAAGGCTTAGCGATATTCGTTCGGATAACACGAAGTTTTTCGCCTTTGCCAATACAGTTGCGGCCAAAAGCTATTCCGGAAAAGGCGAGTGTCACGGTTGGCTTGGAATTACTTTTCAGCACGCTCCCAAGGCCAAGCCTTCAAGGGCGGTTGTGCATATTCGAATGCTTGATCGTGAGGCCTATCAACAACAACTCACTGTAGGAGAGTTAGGGGTTAATCTCATTCATGCCTGTTTTTTTAGAAATGGGAGTATTAAGTATTTTGTTTCATCCTTAGTTGAGAACCTCTCTCCTGATCGTCTTGAGATTGATCTTATTCACGTTGAAGGTCCTGGCTTTAAAGACTTTGATAGCCGTGTGCTTTGTCTTGAGCTAGTTCAGAGAAACTTCTGTCGGGCCGCTCTTTTCGATACTGACGGGACAGTTCAGTTAACCAAAGATTATCTTTATAAAAAAAATGTTCTTATTCAGCGGGGTTCATGGAAGCCCCCAACACTTCTCAATATTTCCATGATTGAAGATGTGTCTCGAGAATTTAGTCGAAAATTAACCCAACTTGGTTCAAGTCGAGATTTAGTCAGTCTCTGTGAAATTAGTATGAACCGTCTTCTTGAGCGAGGACAAGTTGATAATGACGATTTTCTTGCAAGAGTTGATCTTCTCGCAAAGCTTAATAAGGAAGTCCTTATTACCAATATTAAAACTCATGAGCAGCTTAACTTGTACATTAGGACTTGTACGAAAGAGAACATCGCCTTTGTTCTTGGGGCCCATAGTCTTGAAGAACTTTTCAAAAGTAATACCGATGGTGATGTGAGTTTACTTGAATTCTTTGGTAATCTTTTTTGTAAAAATACAACTCTCTATTTCTTTCCCTCACCAGAAGATGATGATCCAACACAGCTTATTGAGCTTGAAAATTTAAGAGTCACGCCTGAGCAGATGTTTTTACTACTTTATCTGATTGAGAGTGGGAAAATTGTTGAAATGAATCACACGAATTCGGAATACCCGAAAATTTGGACCAAAAAGGTATTGGTTTCAATTCAACGAAATGATGGGGTTTGGGAAAGCATGGTCCCTAAGGTTGTTAGTAAAGAAGTTAAGCGCAAAAAACTCTTTGGCCATAAATCATAGCCCGCTATTTTGAATATCTCTTAAAGAGCTTCTTGGCCTTTTAGGAGTTAAGGTTTTTTCACTGAGTTGGCTTGCTGTTTGATCAGCCTTTTCAAGTTCTCCTGAAAGATTCATCTCCTTGTCATTCTTTTCATCATGACTTTCTTGAAAAAGATGAACCGTTGTTGTGGGAAAAGCAAAGGAGATACCCATTTTTTCTCCGAGGCGCAGGATATCCATTAGAAAGCGATGCTTTTCATTAAGCTCTGTTGACCAGTCAGGAACGCGCCAAAAGACGTAGACAAGAATCTCTAAAGCACTATCGCCAAAAGAATTGAAATAGACCTGGAAGGAATCTTTTCTTGTTTCTGGGTGATTTACAATAAGTTGTCTAATGCCTTCGCAAAAGGCCTCAAGTTTTTCAGGTGGTGTATCGTATTGCACGCCAATTTTTGTGGAAAGCCTTCTATAGGTTCTCAGTCCATAATTATCAATATGAGCATTGGTGAGTTTTCCATTAGGAAGAGTGATAATAGAATCATAGAAGGTTCGAATTCTTGTGGACCTAAGACCAACCTCTGAAACAACACCTTCAATCTCACCGTCAATGACAACCCAGTCTCCAATACGAAAGGGGCGATCAAGAAGAACTGTGAGAGATCCAAAAAGATTTGAAATGGTATCTTTGGCAGCAAGAGCAAAGGCGATACCTCCAATTCCCATACCTGCAAGAATACTTTTCATGTCAAGAGTGAGGCTATTTCCAATAAAAATAATCCCAATCAGGACAATAAATGTTTTGAGAGTTTTAGTGATAAGAGGAACTAAAATATCATCAAATTTATTCTCACTCTCGAGGGCCTTTTTCTCGAGGTAGATCTTAAGGATGTCCACAAAGGTGTAGGCGCAAACAACAGAGCCCAAAGTAAAGAATACAATTCCAACTCTTAAAAGAAAGGAAAGGGTTTCATCTTGGAATTCAAGGAGTCTCACTCCCATCCACCAGACACCAGAGAAGGTCATAATCCCTATGGGAAGGGAGAATTTCTTCATGGAGTCAGCTTCATAGATCACTTTTGATCTTAAAAGGAATTTTTTAATTAAAGAAAGAACGTAAACTCTCATCAGTTTTTCAGCCAGTAATGCTAAAAAGATCAAAGCGAGTAGGGCAAGCCATTGTCCGTTAAGGAGAATGAAACTTGTTTCTGACGTCCACTTAGGCATACGGTCTTTAAGTCGATCTTTCCATGTTCTAAGTTCTGTCACTCCCTTTACAATGGATTTTTTCGAAACAAAATCATAGAATGTTGGAATAGTACTTAAAGTAATAGGTGTGAAGCGCCATTTTCCGTCTTCCATTTCATGGATGGATATTTCAACATTATGAAGTTTACCTTCATGATTAATGAGCTCTTTTTTATAAATCCATTTTTTCGACTCAAGAGTTTCAGGAATGTTCTTGACGTCGATGTACTCAAGTCGATCCATCGTTTGGATCATTTGGGTAGCAAGGAGTTTTGAGCTTTCTGTTTTTGAGGTTTGATTGAGTTTGCTTTGATCAAAAGTGAGAATCGCAAAGTTAATAGCTTCTTTGTCTCCGAGTTTATAGGCCTTCATCGCTTTTAAGAAATAATTCATTGTGACTCTTGGATTTTTTAATGAGTCATCAATTGAGCTTAAGGGAGTTTGGGCATTTAATTGAGGGATTAAAAGAACTGCCGAAAAACAGGCCGTAAATATCAGTTTTTTCAAAGATTTTCTTGTCATAATTTTGCGCCGACTTTTTTTAGGTTTTCTTAAAAATACTGCTTCAGCCTTGACAACGTCAAATTCAATCACATCTTAAAAGTAGAGATTTGCTAGGCTATAGGAGGAATCTATGCACAATTTTAACTCTATTGTATTAGGAAGTATTGATATTGCTCAAACAGAGGCTTTGAAACGCAAAAATACGCAGTTGGACGCTTATCACTTACTTTTTGGTCTCCTTAAAAACGGAAGCTCTTTTCTTTCTCGAACATATAAAGACCAACTTAATTCTATTGAAGATAAGCTCAAGGGCTTGGCCACATCAAGCAATGAGATAAGCCTTGAACAAATTAGGCCCTCAACATCATTTCAGACTTGGGTCACTATGGCATCAAGTTTTGCCACTCAAAATGGTGAAACAGAAATTCTTGAAAGTCACTTGATTCGTTTTATTCCTGAAATTTTTAAAGATCTTGATTGGGATTTTTCTAAACTCAACTTATCAGATGATCCTGAAAATGAGGTCCCTGATTTTTTAACAAACCTTAATGAACTCGCAAAACTTGGAAAACTTGATCCTGTTATAGGAAGAACCCAAGAGATCAGGGCCTTAATGGAGATTCTTGGCAGGAGGAGTAAAAACAATCCGGTCTTAGTTGGCCCCGCAGGAGTTGGAAAGACAGCAATTGTTGAAGGCCTTGCTGATCTGATCATTAAGAATAAAGTTCCGGATATTCTTCATAATAAAACTCTCTATTCTCTTGATTTAGGTTCATTAATGGCGGGGACAAAATTTAGGGGAGAGTTTGAGGAACGCTTAAAGAAGCTTATTCAGTTTATTAAATCACAAAATGGCCAGGCGATACTGTTTATTGATGAAATTCATCAGCTGGTTGGAGCTGGGCGCACAGATGGTGCAATGGATGCTGCCAATCTTTTAAAGCCTGCACTGGCCAGAGGGGAGCTGAATTGTATCGGTGCCACAACTGAAGTTGAATATCAAAAATACATTCTTGGCGACTCTGCTCTTGATCGAAGATTTCGATCTGTTCCGGTTGATGAGCCAACGAAGGAAGATTGTATTGAAATTATGGTCGGACTTAAAGAAAAACTTGAGGCCCATCATGGAATTAAAATCTCTGACGACGCCTTGATTAACTCTGTTTTACTTTCAATACAGTATATTACTGACAAGAATTTGCCTGATAAGGCGATAGACCTCGTTGATGAAGCTTCTGCTGCATTGAAACTTTCCGCTGAGGCGATGCCTGATAGTCTTGCCAAACTTGAAGATGATCTAAGAATTAATAAAATTAAACTTCAAGTTGAGCCAGATAATCAGGAAATCTCAAAGCTCATTTCTGAACAAGAAGAATTGTTTAAAATTGAAAAGCAGAAATGGGAAGAAGAAGTCCTTTCAATGCGACAAGTTTCAGATTACAAAAACAGACTTGAGAAACTTAAGTTTGATCTCGATGAAGCTCAACGTGAAGGGAATTTTGAGCTTGCAAGCCAAATTAAGTATGCTCTTATTCCTGAGGTTGAAACTGAACTTTCAAAAACTCAGCACGAAAATATTTTAAATAAGTCTCATGTTGCTCAAGTGATATCGAGACAAAAGGGAATTCCTTTAGAAAAGATTTTAAGTTCAGAGCAAGAAAATCTTTTAAAGTTAGAAGACTTTCTCAAATTAAAAGTTCTTGGTCAAAGCGAAGCTTTAGAAGAGGTTGCAGATACTTTAATTACATCTCATGCAGGGCTTTCTGATCAAACGAGACCTATGGGGAGTTTTCTTTTAAAAGGCCCTTCAGGTGTGGGAAAAACTGAAACGGCGAAACAAGTCTGTGAGTTTCTATTTGATAACCAAACTCAGTTTATAAGAATTGATCTTTCAGAATTTTCAGAGAAGCATTCTGTAGCAAAATTAATTGGAGCTCCTGCTGGATATGTTGGTTATGATGAAGGGGGGATTCTTACTGAAGCTGTGAGGCTTAGACCCTATAGCGTCATTCTTTTCGATGAGGTTGAGAAGGCCCATCGTGATTTTTCGGATATTTTATTACAAATTCTTGATGATGGCAGGTTGACCGATAACAAGGGGAGAGTGATTGATTTTAAAAATACAATTATTTTCATTACAACTAATGCTCAAGATGTCGAACAAGCATTTAAACCTGAAGTGATTGGAAGGCTTGATGCTGTGTTAGATTATAATTCACTCGATGCGAGTGTTGTGAGCGGCTTAGTTTTAAAACAAGTTGAACTTCTTAATGAAAGACTCAAATCTAAAAAAGTTCAGGTCTCATTATCAAACAAGATGAGATCATATCTTGAAAATCACGGTTTTAGTGAGTCTTATGGGGCAAGACCTCTGAGAAGTTTATTTGAGAAAATGATTAACAGGCCCCTTTCAAAGTTTATGATTAGTGGAAAGCTTGATGAGGGCAGTATAGAGATTGATCTCAATGAGGAAACTAAGAAGGCCAAAATTAACAAATCTTAAGCTTAGCGTGTGGGAAATACTTGAGCAATATGACAATTTTGGCGATTAATGATTTTCTCATTGAAAAAGTTATTGTTTGGATTATGCTTATCATATGAGTGATTTAATTAAACTAGCAGCTGATAAGTATTTAATTCGTGAAGGCGAAGAAAGTTCAGAGATGTACTATCTTCAATCAGGGACCATGGCCGTTTATAAGCATAAAGGTGGTACGGAAGTTCAAATTGGAACCATATATTCAGGAGAGATCTTGGGCGAGATGTCCTTTCTTGATCGTGCTCCACGTTGTGCTTCGGTAAAGACAATTTCTGACTGTGAACTAGTTGTTATTCAAACAGAGAAGTTTGAGCAAACTCTGAAGGGTCTTCCTAAGTGGTACCATGCACTTATCAAAACACTTCTGGATCGCCTCAGAAGAGCAAATGCACGAATTAAAATCTAGCCATTAAAAAGATCAATATTAAAGCATTTTTTTATTTCTAATTTTTCTTCTTCAGAAAAGGGATTTCCCTTGAGTCCAATACTTAAAAGGTTCTTTAATTGAAAAGTTTCTTTTGGTAGCGATGCGAGATTATTGTTTTCAAGATTCAATCTTTTAAGACCTAATTCAAAAGTATTGATTTCAAATTCAGAGATTTGATTATTGGAAAGGTCTAATTCTTCAAGAATTTGAATATCAAGACTTTGAAAGGAAAAGCGGGAAAGCTTATTTCTTTGCAAGTAAAGCTTTTTACAGTTGAGTTTGTTAAGTTTAGGGATCTTACTAATAGAGCTCCCTGTAATCTTTAGAAGCTCAAGTTCTTCAATATTCTCGAGTTGAGGAAACTCTGAAAGTGGAGATTGAACTTTAATACGCTTAAGAGGTGAGCTCCAATTGTGAATGTTGATCGTTTGAGTCTTTTTTGAAAGAATTTCTATCTCTTCAATCAATTCGGGGTTTTCAAAGTCTTTGAGAGTAAGCTGAAGGTCTTTTTCTTTGGGCTTTAAAAGAAGTTTTTTCATATTAATAAAAGCTGAGCTTATTGACCCTGTCTTGGAAGAGTTTTTTGTCCCTTAATGAGTGGTATACCCGAACGTTTGTAGCGTTTAGAGATGATTTTAAACAATGACAGAGAACGATTGTCATGGACGTCGTTATAGGCATCCTTATAGCGATTACGGTAGCTCTCTTGTTTAAAAGAATCATTATAGCTAGCAAAAGATCTTTTAATTTTTTCTTTTTCTTCCAGCTGTTGAGTATCAATTCCTCCGAGATCGAAGCCACTTCTATTTTTAAACTTCATTTTATCGGGATCTAGCTCCTCATCATCAAAGTTCATATCAAAATCACCTTTGCCCTCATAGTATCCTAATTGTCTTGGGCCATTAGGTTTCGTTTTCTCGTCTTTTTGCTCTTCAGTTTTATGTCCTTTTTTGGTTTCATATTCGACAGTTTGATCTTCGAGTTTTACTTCTTTTTCAAGTAAATCTTCTTTTTGCTCTTGAACTTGTGGTGCTGCAAAACGACTTTCTTTTGAAAGAGTATTTTTTGCACCGAGTTCTTTACCTGAAAATGGATCAAAAAATTGTGTTGAACTAGACTTTTTGGATGCTTGTCTAGGCTTTTTTGATGTTACTTTGGAAAAAGCATCAGTAACATTCTTCTCCCTTCTTAAGGCCTTCTTGATTGCAGAAGACTTGTTGGCCAGTTTACCGGCTTCGATATTTGCAGCAGTTAGATTTCCAGAAAGAGTATCATTAGCACCTTTAATGACTATTTCCCCTGTCTGTGCGAGAGTGTCAGAATATTTTCCAAACTTTGGTGATTTGTATTTATAACAACTTCCATTTTGTTTACAGAGACACTTCTCATCAAAAGTAATACCACCACTAGAATTACTCTTCATGCAAACACCTACTGGAATATCTGGAAAGTTTGAAAAGTCATTCTCAAGACCAACAGTTCCAAGGTTCATTCTCTGTCTTGAGTAGCGAATAAGGTTGGCGTAACGGTTGGCCATCTGGCAAACAGTTGTTAATTCACCATCGGCAGTGGATGTGTCATTAGGATTGTTCACACATGGGAGACCGAGGTTGGCATTATGAAGTCTTAGATTTTCCATAAGCATTTCAATAACTGAAAAAATATAGACATGTCTTGTTTCAGGAAGAGGAAATCCTGACTTCTCAGGGAGTGAATGTCTGTAGCTTGCAGTTCTAAGATCTGTGAAGTTATATCTTAAAAAGCCATCATGCTCATTGATGCCATTGGCATCAGTGTCAAAAGGCATGAGGTAACCTGCAATCGCCGTATTATGATCAGTTCCAACTGGCTGGAGTTGATCGATATCAACGGGAACTCGAGTGAGGTCAATTCGTGGTTGATTGAAAACGTTATTTTGACTTTGAAGTTTCCAAGCTTCAGTCTTTAGGGCGAGGTAGTAAAGGAAATCAGCAGATTCATTTCTTACGCCAACTGTTTTAAGATAACTTTTATCACTATTGGTTATCTCTGCAGAGTCAAAGCCCGCCTGGTTTGCAGTTTGTTGTGCATGGGCTTCGCTTATGAGGGCAGCTTTAATGATGTCTTGAAAGCTGACTCTATTATTTTCTTTTAACCATAGAGAAACGCGATTAACAAAGCTTTCTTGTTCAGATATTTCATTTGTTACATACTCTTGTTTTGGTTTATTACTTGTAAATGGTTCAATGGAAACTGTTTGACTACATTCTATAGGTCGTTCTGATGGAGAGAGTGATCTACAGGCATCTTTGAGTTGTTCTTCGCTAAATTGTGTATCATGTTGTAAGTTTTCTGGGTCAAGATTGCTTGGTAATTGAATGTTCCCACCATTTGTCTCTTGAATATCTTGACCGTTGAGACCTAAGTATTGATCTCCACTTTGATCTGAAGCTAGGTTGACGTATCCTGCTCCACGAATAAGAGTCGGAGATGGCCGAACGGTTGTGTTTAAGACAGTGTATGTGGAGTCAATCCCTGGCCAGTTACAGGCCATAGCCCCATGAAGTTGAGCATCTTTTAATTGATCTTCCCATTTGGCAATCTGTTGGTTTGCTTGTCCTAGTTGTTGCTGAAAAAATAATAGCACAACTGCGGCAGCGGCCGCTAATGAGAACATCGCATTTGCAAGTCCATAGTTTTGAGAAGCGGCAGCCGCCGAGCCAATAGCCGTTGCGGTTGCAATTGTAATGATTAAGATCATTATATTCATTTGGGCATTGGCCTTTCTTGCTTTTGCAGCATCAAGGTTTGCTTGGGCCATTGCGACTCTTTGAGTTTTTGCGGACATTTCCTCTAGGGCTGCTTGATAAGCGACTCGAAACATATCAAGCGCGCTCTTTTTTGTTGCGGCTTTTAATTCAGCAAAGTCAACTAGTGTTCCATAGAGATTCGCTGCTCTTAATAAACTTTGAAATTGTTCATCATTGACGTCATTGGGGTTTTCATCATTTTTATAGAAGCCAGGTTGTCCATTGGCATCGCAATTTGGTTCACGGTCTGGATCAAGATGTCCAAAGCGTGCAGGGAAATCTTTTTTTAGTTGTGGAATGTTTGCAACTGGTTCACAGTGCATAATACATTGAACAGTTGAATCTTCAGCAGCTGAGTTCGAGTTGATCTCCGCGGCCATATAGTTTGCTGAAGCAGCTCTGAAAAGATTGTAGGACCTGACGTAGCAATTGTCTTTAAAGCCATCAACTTGAGCATCTCCATCGAATGCAACATTTTGTTGATTCGACATTGGACCATTTGTGTTAATACTTGCTTTATCATAATCACAAGATCTTTTTTGTATACGATTATTGATCCAGCCGATTTCATAACAGTTTAAATTACTGATTGCGGCCATTGATGTCCCAAGTAGGGCAAGGTCTGAATTCAAGAGTGCTCTCGCTCGACCTGTACTTAGGTCGTTGACTCTGCTGTCATCACTTAAATTGAAAGTTGCAAGGTCAAAAATTTTGTATTCACCTTGAAAATCTCTTGTGGTTTCAACATGAAGCTTTGCTTCTCTTAGATCATTTAAGGCTTGGTCATAAACTTCATTTGTACTTTGATTCTGTTCATGAATTTGGCCCAACATTTCATCATAATCTTGCGTGGTTTGATTAATCTGATTGACAAGGTTTGTATTAATGGTCTTTCCTTGCCCGTTAGCACTGCTGAGACCTTGCTGAGGAGATACTTGTCCTTTGAGTTGATTACCTTGCGCCCTTAATTGTCTTCTTAATCCCTTTAAATGATTTTGAGCAGCTCTGTAGGCATTATATGCTGCTCTTGTAAGTCGTTCTTTATCTCTGTCATTGCATGTTGCATATCCAAAACCTCTATATAAAGGACATTGTGCATTGGCTTCATCAAAATCTCTTTTTCTTTCAGCGAGTACGACTTCGGCTTCGTCAATTTGCTTATCAAGTGAAACAGCTCTTTGGGCATGAGTCGCATAATCAAACCACATCTGATCGGTTCCTCTTTGAGCGCCGGCATTGATATCGCGAGTGCCTTGAATGCGTTGTTGAATATTTGCTACTTCAAGCTGAACTGAATCTCTTTTTCTTTGAAGATCTTCAATTTTTTTGAATGTGAGCTCATCACAGCCATCAGGTGCGTCTTGAGAAATTGAATTACAGTATTCAGGGTTGGATGCAGTTGTCGGTGCACAAGCATTATTTTGTCGTTTGAGAGTTGCTATTTCTCTTTCTATTTTATTTAACTCTTCTTCTTTTTTTGCCAATGCCTGTTGTTCAGCATCTAAATTTCTTACGTTGTCAGTAACTTGCCCTACATAAGCAGCAGCATCAGATATATTTGAGTAATCGTTTTGACTTAAGAGAATTGCTTGGTTGTTAAGGCATTCTCCGAATCGATCATCTGCGGTTATTTTGTCGTTAATTTGTGCCATTGCTGCATCTGTTCCAGTGTACTTGGCCCAAGCAGGAGTACATTGCTGATGCTGAAGGGTTGATCTCGTTGTATCTTGATTGGTGTGGATACTAACATTCTTAGCAAAGTTAATCTTGGCGTTAGTGATTTCTTTTGAGTCGACCTCAGCTTTTACGCTTGAGTTTGCGGTCTGGGCCATCACTTCAACAGGGATACTAATAAGTATCATCGAGTAGATGAGACTACTGGTTATGATATGCCTAAATATTTGAAAACTACGTAATTTCATACAACTACCATTTTATTACCTATCGGAATTGTCAGGAAATAATTAAGCCGGATTTGAAAGTTGAGGACCTAACTCTTTAATATTACAATAGAGAGCAGAAAACCCTAAAAGCCTCAATAAATTGTCACTCAATTCATGTGATAATTGAGACAAAAAAGAGAATTGGCCTAGGAAGAGTTATGAAGAAAATCGCTTATCTTTTATTAATGTTTATCAGTACTGAATTTGCTCTGGCCGAAGAGGCGACAAAGAAAATGAAAGTCTATAAGCCTAATGTTCCAGACACTATTAAGCGGGATAAGAACTTTAAAGCAGCTCTTGGCAATATGCAAACATGTATGGAAAAGTGGGCAGCACTTTGTTCTGAAGAAAAAGATTCAGCTGATTGTCGTTCAAAAAAGTTTAAGCAACTCGAGCCTCAATGCCAGACTCTTATTAAATCTAATATGAATCAAATGAGCGATATTGGAAAAAGCTGCATGGGGATTATGAAAATTTGTCCGATCAACATGGCCGGTGGAGATACGACGAAAATGATTTCTGACCTTCAGGCATGTATTAAAAAGAATATGGATAAACTTCCTAAAGACTGTAAAGGTCTTATCGATCGCTATACCGGTAAAAAATAAACGAGATGAGAGAGAATATCAGAGATCTTTAACGTAGCGATTTTCTTTATCAACGAGAATGCACTTGGGATCAACTGGCCTATCAGATTGGATGAAGCTGATGATGATGATTTCTTCACCTTTTTTGATGAGATGAGCTGCCGCCCCATTCATACAAATACTGCCGCTATTGGGTTCACCTGGAATCACATAGGTCTCAAGTCTTGCACCTGAAGTATTTGAAACAACGAGAACTTTTTGTCCTGGCCAAAGGTCAATTCGCTCCATGAGGCTTTGGTCAATTGTGATTGAGCCAATGTAGCTTACATCTGCTTGAGTGACGGTGGCCATATGAATTTTTGAATGTAGAACTTCTCTCATAGCGCTTTTTTACTCGAAATTACTGAGAATTAAAACCTAAAATGTAGAAACTAAAGAGCATTGGGCCCTGGAATTCCTAAAAAGTAGAGAATACTGGTCATGTCTCCATGGGAGAGTTGTTGCTCAGCTTTTTTTCTGACGATATCTTTAGCGTGAAAGGCGATCCCAAGACCTGCTGCGCCAAGCATTGGCAGGTCATTGGCGCCATCTCCAATGGCCACAACTTGTTCGAGACCAATACTTTCTTGTTGTGCAATAAGCCTAAGTATGGTCTCTTTTTGTTCAGCATTGACGATTGTGCCAAGGACTTTTCCCGTTAGTTTTCCGTCAATAATTTCAAGTTCGTTGGCAAAAGCATAATCAATACCAAGTCTTTCTTTGAAAGCATTGGCAAAGAAAGTAAAACCACCAGAGATAATGGCGACTTTATAGCCAAGGCGTTTAACAGTTTTGATAAACTCATGGACTCCAGGAGTCAGCGGGATTCGATCTAAAATACTTTGAAGCTTTTCTACAGGAAAACCTTTGAGTAATGACACTCTTTCTTTTAGTGATTCATTAAAATCAAGTTCACCATTCATGGCCTTCTCTGTGATGGCCTTAACCTGTTCACCAATATTGAAGTCTTTGGCAATTTCATCAATGACTTCGGCCTGAATGAGGGTGCTGTCCATATCAAAAACAATAAGTCTTTTTGAACGTCTATAGACATTGTCTTTAATAAAGGCCATGTCCACCTCGTGCTTGATGGAGCATTCAAGAATTTTCGCTTTAAGTTCAATAAGATCAATTTGTGCTGGTACCGAGGTGGTCACCTCAAGGATTTTAAAATTATTGGGTGTGACGTTATCAATTTTATGAATATTAATTTTATTATCGGCCAGAAGTGTTGAGATATTGTAAACAAATTCAGCACTAATGGAGTCTTTGGCAACACAATTGAGTGTGAATTTCTGCGACGTTTTGTCTTCAAGGCTATTGTCCTCAGGGAGTTCTTGATAACTTAAGGCCATTCCCATTTTTTGACTTTCAAAAAGGAGTTCTTTCAGAAGTTGAGATTCTAATGGCCCTTGGTCTTTTAGCTCAATAACCATGCTTAAAGAGAGAAGGCCATGAGTGACAGCCTGTCCTATATCTTTGAGAATGCCTTCATGTTCTTTAATAAGATTCGTAAGTGTTGCAGTGATACCTGGGTGGTCAGCTCCACTCACTGTAATGTGAAGTAGCGACATAGATTTCCTTTTAGGGCTTGAGACTTTTGGTCTCAATTCTTTTTTGTTTCATTTTTTTGATAAGATTTAATGTGTATTGCAGTGACGAGTAAAGAGAAGCTCCAGCGGCAAGGTAAATAAAACCAATTCCTAGCTCAGGAAAGGGGATTCCAAAGGGATATTCGTAGGCCATGAGCATTGGGATACCGATCATTTGAAAAGCAGTTTTCCACTTTCCAAGTTTTCCAACAGGGACTTTGAAGCCTCTTTCCATAGCAAGAAGCCTTAGCGCTGTTATATAGATCTCTCTTAAGACGAGAATAATCACAAGATAGGCCGGAATTCGATACAGGGCCTGAAGAAGAATTAATGACGTGACGACGAGAAATTTATCAGCAATGGGATCAAGGAATGAGCCAAAGACTGTCTCGATTTTCCTTTTTCTGGCGATATAACCATCGAGAAAGTCGGTGATTGAAGCAGCGACAAAAGTCCATCCTGCCAGGTAGCCAAGAAAACTAGACCATTTTTCAACAACTTTCCAATCGAGCATGAGCAATGACAATGAAACGAAAATTACGGGAATAAGGAGAATACGAAATAATGTTAATCGATTGGGGAGGTTGTCAATTTCCCATTGCCCATCCGTATTAGTTTGAGCTGAAGTGGGGCCTTGCTCTTGTGTATCCTGAGTATTGTTAAGATTATCAGGGTTATCTTGATTATCCTGGTTATCAGAGTTATTTGGGGTTTGGTTTTCGTCCGTCATTAGCTCGTTATCATCTTTAAATCTATAGTTGAGTCATTCTTTGACCGTTTTACCCTAGCAAAAAATGTTTTAAGCGCCTAGGGAGTTTTTCTAGCTTCTTTTCGGCCAAAAGTTTAAGCTTTATAATATAAAAAAATAATTCTAAGGATTGGAATATATGCCTGAACGTTTTAGTTTGATAAAAACAGAAATTAGAGATCCAGAAAAGAGAATTCTTCCAAGGTTTCCCTTCTCGACAATGACCTTTAAACTCGCAAAAGAAAGTGAAGCAGAGTCAAGCTCTCACGCTTTTCAAGTTTCCAATATTTCTTCTGGAGGTATGGGTCTTGGTCTCATAAGCGGTTCTCATCAAATTAAAAAAGGTGACTTTGTAAGCGGTGATCTTCGGTGGCGTGAGAATAGCTTAACTCTTTCTGGAGAGGTTGCTTGGACTAATGCTCAGGGGTTTGGATTGATGTTTCAAGACGATATGTCTGAAATCATGAGAGAAAAACTTGATAATATCCTAAGCCTTGAAACGATTTCCCGTAATCTTAGGGCCATTCATAAAACTGAAATGGGCATTAATATTCCGAGCAATCTTAAGATCTGGCTTAGAACCGATGGGCCTGTTGAAATCTTTTATTGGACTCATAATGACAATGAGTTCCAAAAGATTCAGATTCTTGTGCTTGACCAGTATTTCGAATGGGAAGATGGAAAGGGTATTAGTACGGGAGAAATTCTATCCTTAAAGAATATTGAATCCCCTTTAAATCAATCTGATGAATATTCAGTTTCCATTGATTCAGATGTGAATGATGATTGCCTGAAAAAGGTTTCGCGCCTTATTGAGAATGTTGCTTCGGATATCTTACCTGACGATGCTAAAAACTTCTTACGCTGCAAGTTGTAACTCAAAAAGCTTTCATAAAAACCAAGATTGTTGTTTGCCATTAAAAATCCTCGTCGATACACTAATATCGGTTTGAGGAGGATCTTAATTATGAATCGAAATTTAGCGCTAGAATTTGTGCGTGTCACTGAAATGGCTTCTATTGCTGCAGCTCGGTGGATGGGACGTGGAGAAGAAAAGTCTGCAGATCAAGCGGCAGTTGATGCAATGAGGGCCATGCTTGATAGTGTTGATTGCTCGGCAACTGTCGTTATTGGTGAAGGGGAAAGAGATGAAGCCCCGATGCTGTACATCGGTGAAAGAGTTGGTAGTGGTAATGGACCCGATCTTGAAATCGCTCTCGATCCTCTTGAAGGAACTACTGTTTGTGCTAATGGTGGTTACAACTCCATCTCAGTAATGGCCATTGGTGAAAAGGGTTGTTTGCTTCATGCTCCTGACATCTATATGGATAAAATAGCCTGTGGACCTCATGGTAAGGGCGTAATCGATATTAGAGACTCAGCAAGTGATAATTTAAAACGTTTGGCCGAGAAGAAAAAATGCAAAGTTCAGGATCTCACGGCCATTGTTCTTGATAGGCCAAGACACGAAAACCTTATTGAAGAAATTAGAACAACCGGTGCTCGAATCAACCTTATTGGTGATGGTGATGTTTCAGCAGCTATTGCTTGTTGTATGGAAGATACTGGAGTTGATATTCTTTTTGGTGTTGGAGGAGCTCCTGAAGGAGTTATTGCAGCGGCTGCCCTTCAATGTATTGGTGGCGACTTTCAAGGAGTTCTTAAGGCGACTATTCCAGCTGAGAAAGAAAGAGCTGACAAGATGGGACTTACTGACCTTGATAAAGTTTACAGTATTGATGATCTTGCCGCTGGAAATGTTATGTTCGTGGCCACAGGTGTGACAACGGGTAATATGTTAAAGGGTGTTCATTTTAAGTCGTGGGGAGCTGTGACTCATTCCATGGTTATGAGAAGTCAGTCGGGAACGATTCGACATATCTCAGCTGAACATCATTTTGATACCAAGCCTCGATATTAAGAGGTAAAAGGATAAGAGAAATGGCCGCAGAAAAAAGAACTGAAGTTTTTAATGCTCCAATAGAGAAAATCTACAAAACCATTATTAAGTATGAAGACTATCCTGATTTCGTCGACGGTGTCTCAAGTATTGATGTCAGCAATCAAACTGAGCAGGGAGCTGAAGTCCAGTTCAATCTCAATATCATTAAGACATTTTCTTATCGAGTGAAACTAACTCATGAGAGACCAAACCGTGTTTCATGGACTTTTATAGATGGCGACATTTTTAAAAAGAATAATGGCGGTTGGACATTGAAAGATTTAGGAGATGGGACGACTGAGGTTACATATGAGTTAGATCTTGGCTTTAAAGTCTTAGTGCCTTCGATGATTAGTAAAAAACTTTCTAAAAGCAGTCTGCCATCGATGATGAAGGCCATGGAAAAACGAGCTCAAAACGCTTAGACCAAGGATAAGTGATGTCAAATGATAAGGACAAAGCAAGCTGGAGTGAGACTCTCAAAAAAATCGTCTCAGTTGGAGCAAGTGCTGCTTTTTTAACAGAAGATGCCATTAAGAATATGCTAGGGGATACACCTCTTTCAAAGGATATCATTTCTGGTTTTATTCAAAATGCAAAAAACTCAAAAGAAGAGTTTCTTAAGTCTGTGAAAGATGAAATTGTCAAAAATTTAAAGACGGTTGATCCTAAACGCTTGATGGATGATGTCTTAAAAGACTATGAAATTACGATTAATGCTAAAGTTAGCTTTGAGCCTAAAAATAAACAGGCCCAAAATTTAGACTCTGAGATGAGTGACGAGGATGCCTGAGAGTTTAGAGGCAAGGCTTAAATTCTTTCAAGGTGAAGTTGATGGGCAGGCCCATTTACTCCCTGTCTCTAAATATGTTGATTCCCCAATCATACGCTCTTGTTATCAATTGGGAATTCGAAATTTTGCTGAGGCAAGAGTGCAGGACTTAATGAATAAGTCTGATGAACTAAAAGACTGCGAAGGTCTTAATTGGCATTTTGTTGGGAATCTTCAACGAAATAAAGTCAAAAAACTTCTCTCTGTAAAAGGGCTTTATGCCATTCATTCCGTGGATCGTCTTGAACTTCTTCATGAGCTATTAAAAAACCAAGAGATGTTGGATAGGCCTGTCAAAGTGTTTTTACAGGTCAATACATCTGGAGAATCTGAAAAGTCTGGATTTTTGAACCTTGATGAGGTTAAAAAAGCTTTAGAGCTTCTTCAAACTCAGAGCGGTAAAAAACTTGAGTTTCAAGGTCTAATGACAATGGCAACTCTTCGAACTGCAGAAAAAGAACAAGCGGCTGAACATTGTTTTAAGGCTTTAAGTCAATTCAGAGACATTCTTGGTGCTGGCAAAATCGAGTTAAGTATGGGGATGAGTTCTGATTATCAACAGGCCTTAAAATATGGAGCCGATTGGATTAGAATCGGAAGGGCCATTTTTCTATAGGTCTTTCTTTAGGGAAGTGAATCAGAATGCTTAATCACAATGATATTCAATTAGAACTTGAAGCACTCTCCAAGATTGTTCACTGGATGGCCAAAGAAGAGCATATTCCGGCTACAGGAGGGAACTTTTCCTATCGCCCCAATGAAGGAGCAAATTTTTATATCAGTCGATCAGGGATTGATAAAGAAAACATAAGACCTGAAGACTTTTTACTTGTTGATAAATTTGGAAAAGTCATGAATGGCCAAAACCTCAAAGTGAGTGATGAAACTCCTCTTCATGGTCTCGTCTATGAGCACTTCAATGCAAGTTGCACCCTTCATTCTCACCATCTTGAAAGTCTTTGGTTCAGTGAATCCTTTGATGAATGTCTCGTTGAACTTAGTGGACTTGAAATGCTTAAGATTTTTGAAGGAATTAGCTCTCATGAAGAGAAGATTTATCTTCCTATTTTAGAGAATTCTCAAGACATGACACTTTTAAAAAAGAAGTTGGAAAAGCTTTTTGTAAAAAAAGAAATATTTGGCTTTGTTTTA
>JBMYPC010000051.1:0-19779 GCA_049599895.1 Bacteriovoracaceae bacterium
TTCATTTACAAAAGCTTTATCCTTCTAGGGTGAAAATTAGAAAAAATTAGGATAGAGTCTAGACACAAAAAAGATTAAAAAGGTGCATCTCAATGATTAAGCAGAGTCAAGTCGACAAAAGAAAACTATTTGGAACTGATGGAATTCGAGGAAAGGCCAACTCTTTTCCAATGACAGCCGAAGTTGCCATCGCATTAGGGCGAGCGGTGACTCATTACTTTCAAAAAAGTGAAAATCGGCATTCAAGACCTCTCATTATAGTAGGAAAAGATACAAGACGAAGTTGTTATATGCTTGAACAAGCATTTGCGGCTGGAGTTTGTTCACAAGGGGGAGAGGCAATTCTCACTGGACCTTTGCCAACTCCAGGGGTTGCTTTTTGTACTCAGTCAATGCGTGCTGATGCAGGAGTGATGATTTCAGCTTCCCATAACCCTTATGATGATAACGGAATCAAATTATTTGATGCAAACGGTTATAAACTACCTGATGAGGTTGAGCTTGAAATTGAAAACTTGATTCTCGATCAGGACCTTATCCCAACAAAGTTTGACTCTGACCTTGGAAAGGCGCAAAGACTTAAGCATGTTTTTGGACGATATGTTGTTCAAGTGAAATCGGCTCTCGATAAGAAGTATGACCTGGAAGGTATGAGAATTGTTTTAGATTGTGCAAACGGGGCTGGTTATAAAGTTGCTCCTATGATCTTTGAAGAACTCGGCGCTGAAGTGATTACCAGAGGAACTGAACCAAATGGAACGAATATCAACCATGAATGTGGTTCACTTTATCCTGAGCGAGCTCAAGAAATGGTGAAAAAATATCGAGCTGATCTCGGAATTTGTCTTGATGGTGATGCCGACCGATTAATTGTTATTGATGATCAGGCCAATATTATTAATGGCGATGTTCTTATTGGTCTTCTCACTAAGCTTTCTGTTTCTCAAAAGCGAATTGGAGCAAACTCTGAAATTGTAGGAACAGTGATGTCGAACCTAGGTTTAGAAAAGTATATCAAATCTTTAGGTTTAAGTTTTCACCGAACAAAAGTAGGAGATCGTTATATTGTTGAAAGAATGAGAGAGTCTGGGGCACTTATTGGTGGTGAGCCTTCTGGTCATATTGTTTTTCATGAGCTTGCGACAACTGGAGATGGATGTCTTGCAGCTCTAAAAGTGATTGAGGCGATTAAACATTTTGATCGTAAACTTTCTCAGCTTGCGACTGAAGTAAAGCTCTTTCCACAAGTGATAAAAAATACAAAAGTCAAAAAGAAAATTCCTTTTGAGGAGCTTCCCAACTTTCAAAAAGTGCTTGAGGCTTCCAAAGAAAAGCTTGGTGACAAAGGGCGTGTGGTCGTTCGCTATTCAGGTACCGAGTCTTTAGCAAGGGTCATGGTTGAAGCTGAAACTGATCAACTTGTCAGTGAAATAAGCGATGATTTGACGGCTTCTGTGCAAAAGGAGCTCGGGTAAATGAATAAGGTTTATCCAAGGTTGGGAGTAAATATTGATCATGTGGCGACTCTTAGGCAAGCTCGAGGAGAGAGTTATCCTCATATTGAAAGAGCTGCTCGAGAAGTTCTTAAAGCTGGAGCAGATCAGATTACAATTCATTTAAGAGAAGACAGAAGGCATATTCAAGATACCGATGTTGAGAAAGTGAGGGTTGAAACCAATCACGCAGGGAAGCTATTTAACTTCGAGATGGGTTGTGACCTGGAAATTCTTGATCTGGCCTGTGCTATAAAGCCTGATTGGGTTTGTCTCGTTCCTGAAAAACGTGAGGAGCGAACGACTGAAGGTGGTCTTGATCTTCGAAATATCGACTCTCGATCAAAAATAGAAGAGACAACCACAAGACTAAAAAAGCAAGGGATCAAGGTTAGCTTATTCGTTGAAGCTGATCTTGAGATTTTGAAGCTCTCTAAAGAAATTGGAGCTGATGCTGTAGAGATCCATACTGGGGCTTACGCAATAGACTACAATAATGGTAATGATACATCTCATTATCTTGAAAGCTTTAAAAAAGGTTTTGAATATTGCTCAGGGAATGATCTCTCTTACCATGCTGGACATGGCCTAACCGATATCAATTTGCTTCCCTTGTTGGAGCAAGGACTGTTTAAAGAGTATAATATTGGACATTGGATAGTTGCTGAAGCAGTTTTTGTGGGACTCCCTTCAGTGGTTTCAAGTCTAAATTCAACTATTCAAAATTATCAACTTAACTATTGAGGCAAGCATGCGAATTGTTAATAAAACAGAAATGAAGGCCATCGAAGACCTTACGATTAATGAGTTTGGTTTTGAAGAGTCTCTCATTATTGAAAATGTGGGAGCATCAATCGCAACCTATATTTTTGAAGACGTTCTAAGCTTTAAAGATTTTGGAGAAATTCTGATCTTTTTAGGCAGAGGAAATAATGCTGCCGATGGGCTCGCTATCGGGAGACACTTAGTAAACCTTGGTGTGAATGTCAGGGCCTTTTTTCTTTTTCCCGAAGAAGATCTTTCTGAGCAGGCTAAAAAACAACGGCTCCTGGCATCAAAGTTTGGTGTAAAGTGTGCAGATATTCAAAGTATTGAAGAGCTTCGAGCTTATTTCGACCAAGCTGGGGATGAGTATTTCATTATTGATGCGATCTGTGGAACTGGTTACCGCGGTCCTCTTTCAAATTATCTTTTTGAAGTCATCAAAACCATCAATGATTGTTCAAGCTTTACTCTTGCCCTTGATATCCCGTCTGGGATTGAAGCAGATTCAGGGGCGATTTTAAGTGAGGCCATTGATGCCGATGTGACAGCTGCGGTATGTCTTCCAAAAGTAGGATATTATTTGGGCTCAGCTCCTGCTTATGTTGGAAAAATCGAAGTTTTTCAAAGCGGATTTCCACTACAGTCTGTTCAGGGTGGAGATAAGTTTTTACTTACTGACTCAAAACTAAGCTCTTTAGAAGAGGGACGAAATAAGTTTGCTCACAAAAACACTTATGGACACACCCTCGTTATAGCGGGAAGTCCAGGGCTCACAGGGGCAGCTGTTCTTGCTTCAAATGGAGCATTAAGAGTAGGGGCAGGGCTTGTGACTGCTGTTACCTGGAAAGAAAGCTATTATGAACTTGTAGCGAGAATGCCTGCTGAAATTATGTGTGGGGTAATTCCTACTAATGATCAAGAGGTAGTTGAAGTCATTCGTGATTTAGATAAATACGACACGGTTATTATTGGACCTGGCTTAGGAGTTACTGAGAAGAGCCGTGATGTGGTTCTTAAAATCCTGAACCATTTCTCAGGACCAGTTGTAGTTGATGCAGATGCTTTGAAGTTAATTGATCTTAATAAAGATAAAGAACTTTTAAAGCAAAGAAAAGGCCTTACGGTTTTAACTCCTCATATCGGAGAGTTTTCAGGAATCACTGGAATCGATAAAACCAAAGTTTTAGAGCAGCCAGTGACTCACCTTAAAGAATTCGTCGATAACGTCAACTGCGCAGTCGTTCTTAAATCCTCGAGTTCATTTATTGGATTTCCCAACGGTGAAGTTTTCGTCAATCATTTTCCTAACGATGGGATGGCAACTGGTGGTTCAGGAGATGTTCTTGCAGGTATTCTAGGCGGTATTCTGGCGCAATTTAATGGACCTGTTCCTTCGAGCGGTATCTTTGAGGACAAATCAAAGCTTTTTGAAAAGATCTGTATGGGCGTTGGTCTTCATTCTCTAGCTGGAAAGATTGCTGCCGAACATCTTGGAGTCATGGCCATGGGGGCTGGAGATATCGTCTATAGTCTTGGAGAAGCCTTTTCACAGATTCATGGCCCAAGTGAAGATGAATAAACAAGAACTAAAAATTTGGGATGATATTGGCCTTGATGACCTCCCTCGCTTAGCCAGTGAGATTAAAGAAGAGCTTAAAAAGCCTGCAATTGTTTTTATTGAAGGGAAAGTTGGTGCAGGCAAAACAACATTTTGCCAGTCATTCTTTAAAGGAGATGTTCTATCTCCAACTTACTCACTTATTAATGAGTTTTCAGATGGGGCCCATGCTGATCTTTATCGATTAAAAGACCCAGAAGAGTTAGTCCATTTAGAAATAGAACTCTACCTTGAAGAGAAAGATTATTTTTTCGTGGAATGGGGCCTTCAGTTTTATGATGTTGTGGATAATGTCTTGCCTTTAGAGTTCTCTCATCACTATCTTCTCGAACTCGATGTTTCAAAGATTAAAGAAGAAAATAGAAGATCATTTAAGTTGAGTTTTATTTGTTAGAGATTGGTGATTTCTTTATTTGAATCTTAAAAACTAGTGTTTAATAGTCAATTTTTGCCGGGTGCTTTATTGCTCCAGTATCCTTTTGACCTTGAGACTTCCTTTGTGGATTACTTTGTAACTGATTGAAATTAAAGAATGAAAAAATGGTTTTCTCCACAAAACGTCATTTTAAACTTTTTAAGATTTTTTAAGTACTTTTTGTCGGGAATTACAGTTGACTCTCGCCGAGAAATCTTGTCATACTATTCACGTAGTTTGGTTGTAGGTTTTTTACACAATCAAAATACTCTCTTTAAGACAAGAAAACGGAAATATTTCAAAGCTTCAAGAGACCAAACGCTAAATTTATCAACCCACCCAAGCATCATGCTTTGATTGGATTTATGGAGGAAGACCAATGAGATTAACATCTAAAGGACGTTACGCTGTTAGAGCTATGCTCGATTTAACAACTCACTCGAACGGAAACCCTGTTCGTTTGCAAGAAATTTCTACAAGACAAAACATTTCACTACACTATCTAGAGCAACTTTTTAGAAAGTTAAGAAATGGTCAAGTTGTTAAGTCTGTAAGAGGACCAGGTGGTGGATACGTTCTAGCAAGAGCGATGGATGAAATCACTATTAAAGACGTGCTTGATTGTGTTGGAGAAAACATCAATCCTGCAAAAGATATCATTGGAACAGAAGCTGAAGTTGCAAATACGGTTGAATTTGAACTTTCTAAGAACTACTTCCAAAACCTTGGTCTTATCATGAAAGAATATCTTACAACGACTTCACTTGGTGACCTCGTAAGAAAAGCAAAAGATATCGAAATCACAGCTCCAAGTGCAACTACAGAAGTAAATGCAGCACCAATCGGTGGAGTAACTACTGAAGCAACTGCAGCTCCTGCAGCGGCACCAATGGCTTCTTCTATTAGAAGTACAATTGGAGAAATTAATCAGTAGAATTTCTTTTGTTTAGCTTTTATGCTACCTAATGTTTCATAAGGTAGTAGTAATGAGCAAAAACGATAGATTATATCTTGATTATAATTCAACATCCCCACTTTCAAGTTCTGTAATACAGTACCTTGCAAGTGGGGATTTTTTTTATGGCAACCCAAGTTCTACTCATTCGAGTGGGAAAAAATCAAAAAAAGCAATTAGGGAAGTCGAGAAGTTTCTCTATAAGACCTATTCTTTAAATTCATCGGACTATCATCTTCTTTTTCATTCAGGGGCCACAGAAGGACTCAATATGATTATTCAGGGAAGCGCAAAGTGCTTTAAGCGCAAAAACGTGAAGGCCACGTACTTTATTTGTGAAGCAGATCACTCCTGTCTTTTTAATCAAAGTGAAGAGATAGAAGAGTTGGGACATGAAGTGAGATTTTATCCCTTAGACTCCCATGGACAGATTGATGAAGAATCTCTTGTAAAGAGTATTAATGAAGTCGATAGCAAAGTGGTTTTAAGCTATACCTGGGTTAATAATGAGACTGGTGTGATTAACTCTCTTGAAAAAGCGGCTTCCATAAAAAAACGAACAGGTTGTTTGATTAATGTGGATGGAGTGCAATCAGTGGGAAAAGTTCTCGATTGGCAAAATCTTGATCCCATAATCGATTCCTACACATTTTCTGGTCATAAGTTCGGTGCTTTAAAAGGAATTGGCTGGAGTTTTATAAAAGAAGACTACCCACTTGCTCCCATTTTAAGGGGAGGTGGCCAGCAGAGTGGACTAAGGTCTGGGACAGAAAATGTTGATGGAATCTTTTCTTTAAAACTTGCGCTTAATGAGCTTCTTGAAAAGCAAGATCTTATGAAGCTTAAAGATCTTATTGCTCAATTTGAAAAACCATTAAAAGATTTTATGGGTGAGGCCATTGAAATTGTGGGGACAGGCTCCTCTCGAAGTTTAACGACTTCTTATATCATTATAAAAAACGAAAAAGCGGATATTGTCTTAATGGCATTTGATTTAGATAAAATCGATGTCTCTTCTGGTTCAGCTTGCTCCTCTGGAGCATTGGAACCAAGCCGGACATTACTCTCGATGGGATATAATGAAAAAGAAGCAAAGTCTGCAATAAGGTTTTCATTTGGTCATTATGATTCGATTGAGACTCAAAAAGAAGCAATTGAAAAAGTACTTAAAGTTCTGAAAAGGTTTGTCTAAGAAGTAACTGCTCAATATTGTGTGTTTTTTATAATGATGTTACGAGCTTGCCTAGATATGGTATATCTTCTCGCCTGCTGATTCGATCTTCTAAATAATCCCAAAAACTAAGATTTAATTTACGGCATGTGGACATTAAAGAGAGCATCAAGTCCCAAGCTCTAACTCCATCTATCAATGACTACATCCAACTCCTTAATAAGCACCTCGTGTGCTAGTGGAAGCTTCTTGTACTTCCTAATCTCATGTACCCAGCACAATTGATGATTCCTTACTATATCCACAAAATTTGTTCCATCATCTGAGACTAAAAACCTAATCTTTTTATCTCTTCTCAAAGCACTAATCGCCGCCGCTGTCCTAACAATATCAAGCTCATCTTTTCTAATCTTAAACGTATAAACCTCAGAGAGCTTCGCCTCAAATGCATCTCGTACAAATTCTTGTCCTTTAAGTGCATATAACTGAGCCGTTACTCTTGCTCGCTTAAGTTTGTTCGCCACAAAGCTAATCGCTTCATCGTCTATATAAAACTTTTGCTCTGTTAACAATGCTCCCACTGCTGACCAACGATTCTTCTCTAAACCTGTCACATATTCTGTAAAGTAATCATTACAAACACCGTAAGTAAAACCATTAACTCCCTTAATTCTTGCTCCTGTGTCATCGATAAAGACTCGGCTCTGCATTTTTTATCTTCTCGTCAAGAAGAGTCTCCGCCGTCTCAACTAACTTTTCTTTTAGTTTCCCCTTTTTCCAGCCCTTTATAAAGCCTCGTGTAAGATTTTTGATCTCATCAAATGCCATAACTTATTTTGACAAAAAATTTATGGATGGCCAAACAATTTAAATGACATAGGGCCTTAAATGAGAAAAAGGGGATATAAACGTAACTATCTATTGAGCAGTTACTACTCAACTGTTACAATCCTAACGGGGTATGTAAATGTGGGTAAAAGAAAGACAGGTTTTTTTTATCGCGTATGATTGCTTGTATTTTCATTTAAGAATGCGAGGATCACGTGCAAAAGTATAGAGCTTTTTCTCTTTGTTCTGTTATTTTTCTCTTGTTTTCATCATCTTTATTTGCAAGTTCATTCAATGGTTCTAGGAAACAGGTCAGTGTTGTCGTAGATAAGTTGGAGAGTGTAAAAAAAGAATCGAAGCTTCATGTATTTTTGCTTCACGGAATTAAGGGCAACAAAGAAACCTTTGGTGATCTTCCTGCAATTCTTGAAGAGACTTATCAAAATAAGCTTAAAACGAGTTACTTAACTTATCCAACAAATCCAAATAAAAAAACAGATGTAGTAGAGAAGAGTTTAAATGCCTCCAATTTTGCTCATGTGGTTTACACAAAGATGATTAACTACTTCGTTGAAAATGGTTTTGATTCTTCTTCAAATTATTCATTTGTTTCTCACAGTCAAGGTGGAGTTGTTGCTCTTAAGTTTATTCAGTACTGTGTAGAGAAAATGAAGTGTAACTATGAGAAAGGTCTTGAGTATATTAGAGCGGCACAGGAAGAAAGTGTAGAGGTTTATGAGAAAAACCTAGAGCAGAAAAAGAGTACAAAGTTAGCAGGAAAGCTTAAATTTGTGATGACTCTTGGGGCTCCTTTTTGGGGATCGCCTCTTGCCTCAAGAGTTTCTGATTTTCCACTCTTTAAGTCTTTGTTTAAAAAACAGTTTCCTGAAAAGCAGCTAGAGTCTTTAGCATCAGGTTCACTTAATCTGACTCTTAATCGCAAATATCTTCTTGGAAATCTTTATCAAGATGAGCAGTGGAGCTCACCAATTAAAAGTGATGTGAGATTTTATAACTTAAGTGGTTATGTGAACTTGAAGGAAATTAAACCTCAAGGAATTATCCAGGCCATTGTAAAAGGCCTTTCCCTTGTCTTTTATAGAAAGACTTCCGAAACAGATATCGCTGTTGAGGTTTCTGATGCGAGAATTGACTTTCATTACTTCATTGAAAAAACAAACCCCGAAAATCAAGATCAGCTTGATATTTTTCAAGGAACGACTAATTTAAGTCAAAACTATACACCTCTTCAGCTATCTCATATTCATATCCCTCTCTTTAAGCAGTCGGGGATTTTCAACCTTGTTGATATTGATTCAAAGAATAAAGATCAGTATTCATCATGGGCCTATATGAAAAGTATCTTCGATCAAGAGTTTGGAAATGAAGGCAAAGTCTTTAGTGAAGAAGAAATTGCAAAGGTTCGAACGTTTAAAGTTGAAGTTAAGACGGAGCTTCCCATAGGTTACCACCGAAAACTTCCTATTAAAAAATCGAGCTTTCAGTTAAAAGCAGCTCCTGGTTATGAAGATGAATTCCAATACCTAAGTGCGACGAATACAATTTTTAATAAGTTTAGTGGTATGAACACTAAGCATGACGATCAAAAGGTCAAAAACTATCAGACATTTTATCATCAAGGAAAGCTTGTTAAAGGAAACCATATGCGAGCTTCTGAAATTACTCATAGCTCATCTGTGCCAAAGTATAAAATTGATTACACTTTAGATATTCCAGGATGGGAGAAAAAAGAATTTAGGCTCAATGTTTCTCCAACGTTTTCAAGCTATGCTGAGCTTATTATGAAACCTTATCTACCGCTTAAAAAGCGTGAAAAGAACTTTTATCTCAATGACTTCCAATCATACCTTGTTAACGTTCTTTACTATGATGGTAGAGATATGATTGTCACAACTATCGAAGATGCCATGGGTGAGAGACCTTATACGAAGCTTAAGTTTTATAGTTCTTTAAAAGAGTTAAAAGAAGAGCTTTCAAAGACAGAGGAAGATCTTGAGAAGAGGCTTGCAACGACTTGTTTTGAAGGAAAGATGGGGGCCATTGTCAAAGGAACTCATGAAAACAAAGCTTTTGAGCTTCCTACTTCTCAAAATGATGAAGAGACTTATTCTTTAGAAGAAGGTGAAAAAGTAACAGTTTTAGGGCGAGTTTCAACAGGTAATGAAGGTTCACTTCCAGGTGTTCAGATGGAAGCTCCAACAGATCGCTATCTTGTCACTTCATTAAATATTAGAAAAAATGATCGCATTAACAACCTTGAAAAAGCTGAGCAAGGTAAAGGTCTAAGATGGGTCAATGTTAAAGATGTTGATATTATCAAGTCTGTACGATGTCAGATGAGAAGCAGCTATCAAAAAACTCATGGGCCTAAGTCCAAGACATTCAAATCTCGAAAACAAACGACAATCAAATCCCAGGAGTTTAAGCAATTCTATAAGTAACGATTAATTTTAAGGGAGCTGACTGATCAGCTCCCTTATAATCCCTTCATAAGACATTTCAATTGCTGTGACAGTCTAAAAAATGCCCTCGGAAGAGGGCCTCTTACATCGACTTAACTTGAAGGTAGGGTTTTATGGTGAGATTGGTGAGACGATCATTCGAGCGCCGTTAATGAGGTTGGCCAAGGTGGGACGTTTACGGACAAGATTTAAAGCGATGCCGAGGCCTTATGCTTGCCAACCAGTTGCCTGTATATAAGCAATACATGTGCCAAAGTTTTTGACATGCTTGAGTCGAAAAATCAGATACTTAGGAATGGCCGTTTTGATTCCGGTTCACTTTGAGACCATCAGAGTGTTCTCAAAAAGGGACTAGGTGTAAGTTTTCAGGGTGTTTATTCGATATCGACGTTAATTGTGACGCCTTTGATGCGCTCTTTCTCTTTTGGGATAAATTCGAATTCGATAGGGCTTAGGCCATCGAATTGCTGGTCATAAGCAATTGTGACGGTGTTTGGGCATAAGTCCTGAAGACTTGTGAGAAAGTAGTTTGGTGGCAGAGTTTCGGCTATAGTATCAGCTTCTTCATCTGACTCATCGAGTTCCATCATAGGTCTACTATTTGTATTTTTCACAATAATAGCACCTTTGATTTTTTCTTTTGGGATCTCATTGGTTTGGTTCCAAGAGCCAATATGGAAGAAATCAAGGTAGAAGATCGAGTTGTGATATTTTACTTTTCTTGGCAAGAGCAGTGACTGGATAAACCTTCGCGTGCTTTGGTCTTTTGAGCGCTTGGCAAGCTTGTCAGCCAGAGAACTGTCTTCAATTCTAATAATATAAGCGCCTTTGTTTTTTGTGCTGCGGTATAGCATGTACTGGAAAGCGACTGAGAAAAGGGTAAAAAGCTTTTGTTGGGGTAAGAGAAAGTGACCCACATTCTCGGACTCCTCAACCAGCTTTTTAACGCCCTGATAGAGGTGTTCTTTTGGCATGTCACGCATTGTTCGAAAATCTCCAAAACGACAAATAAAATAAATTAACCGAGGCAAAAAATTAAGAATTTGAACTCATCTTGTCAATATTAAACTTTGATAAGCTTCTGCGTCGTGAAATTAAAAAAAGCTTTAAGAGGAGGCGTTTATAATGTTGACGACGATAGAGGGATTCCTTTACTATCCGGAGAGTTAGCATTCATTGAAAAAGTTGGAGAAGACCATGTCTAAACTTATGGCAAAGACGCGAAATATTGGTATTTCGGCGCACATCGATTCTGGGAAAACAACCCTTACTGAAAGAATTCTTTATTACTGTGACATGATCCACAAGATCGAAGACGTTCGTGGTGGTGGTGATGGTGCAAAGATGGACCATATGGAGCTTGAAAAAGAAAAAGGGATTACGATTACATCAGCAGCAACGACTGTTCATTGGAAAGGTATCGAAGGGAACGGGACGACTTTTGCTGAAGGTGTCGATAAAGATACAAGAGTTAATATTATCGATACTCCTGGTCACGTTGACTTCACCGTTGAAGTTGAAAGATCACTTAGAGTTCTTGATGGAGCGATCCTCGTTCTTTGTTCGGTTTCAGGTGTTCAGTCACAGTCAATCACTGTTGACCGTCAGATGAAGCGTTATAAAGTTCCAAGAATGTGTTTCATTAACAAAATGGATAGAATGGGGGCCAACCCACACAATGGTGTTGCTGCTCTTAGAGAAAAACTAGGTCACAATGCGGTTCTTATGCAACTTCCAATCGGAGCAGAAGAAAACTTTAAAGGTGTTGTTGATCTTAATACAAGAAAAGCCTTCTTCTTTGATGGTGATAACGGTGAAAACGTTAGAATTGAAGACTGTCCTGCTGACATGGTAGACGAAGTTGAAGAAGCAAGAGCCGCTATGCTCGACGTGATCTCTGAATATGATGATGCGATCATGGAAAAATACCTAGAAGGTGAAGAGCTTACTGAAGAAGAAATTCATAAGTGTATTAAAGCGGGTGTTCAATCACTTCAATTAACTCCTGTTTTCATGGGATCAGCTTTTAAGAATAAAGGTGTTCAACCTCTTCTTGAAGCCGTGACAAGATATCTTCCTTCTCCACTTGAGAGTGCTAAGCCTACAGCTGTTAATGACGATACTGGTGAAAGACTTGAAATCGATCCAAACCCAGCTGATGATGTTCTTGCGATGGCCTTCAAAATTACTGATGAGCAATTTGGACAGCTAAGTTATACAAGAATTTATAGAGGAACTCTTAAAAAAGGTGAGACCTATTATAACACCAGAACGAAGAAGAAGACTCGTTTTGGACGTATGGTTCGAATGAACTCTAACGACAGAGAGAATATCGAAGAAGCCCACGCTGGAGATATTATCGCTGTTGTTGGTATCGACTGTGCTTCAGGTGATACTTTTGTTGGAAGCGATGACAATATGAACCTTTCTTGTGAGGGGATGCACGTTCCAATTCCAGTTATTGAATTCTCTATTAAAGTTAAAGATAAAGGTGATCAGGCGAAACTTTCTAAAGGTCTGCAGAGATTTAGAAAAGAAGACCCGACATTCCACGTTTTTACAGATGAAGAGTCTGGTGAAACTCGTATCGCTGGTATGGGTGAACTTCACCTTGAGATCTATGTTGAAAGACTTAAGCGTGAGTACAAATGTGAAGTTGAAGTTGGTGCACCTCAAGTTAACTACAGAGAAACAATTAAAACTGAAGCTAAGTTTGATTACACTCATAAGAAGCAAACTGGTGGTTCTGGTCAATTTGGTCAGGTTGTTGGTGTGCTTAGGCCTCTTAGCGAAGACAATAAAGAAACCGAAGATCAAAACTTTAAATTTCATAACGAAATTAAAGGGGGATCAATTCCAAGTGAATTTATTGGAGCTTGTGAGAAAGGTTTTGGGGACGTTATGGATCAAGGTCCACTTGCAGCTTTCCCACTTATCGATTGTGAGGTTTTCCTTCAAGACGGTAAACATCACGATGTTGACTCGTCTGATATGGCCTTTAGAATTGCTGCTCGTCAGGCGATGAGACAAGCGGTTAAAAAAGCAGATCCAGCTCTTCTTGAGCCGGTGATGAAAGTTGAAGTGACGACTCCAGATGAGTACCAAGGTTCTGTTATTGGAGATCTTTCTTCAAGAAGAGGGATGATTCAAGGTTCAGAAACTGATCCAACAGGTGAAGTTATCATTAACGCTGAAGTTCCACTTGCGGAGATGTTTGGTTATTCATCTGATCTTCGTTCAATGTCTGCTGGTAAAGCAACATACACGATGGAATTTGCAAGATACCTTGAGTGTCCAAGCAATATTTCTGAAGCAGTTATGAAAGAGCGAGCTGAGAAGCTTGCTTCTGATGACTAAGAACTTGGTCTTAGAATGACCGAAAGTCCTAGCACTAGGCAGTCAAAAGATTTAAATCAAAAGAGACTCGATGCCGCCCTTCAATCGAAGGGCGCATCTGGGGACTCTATTCACAACGCAGTTCTCGATTCCGTTTCAAAGCTTTATCAAAACAACTCAGATCTTTCACTTCTTGATATGGGATGTGGTTCAGGAAAACTTCTTCAAAGTATGGGAAAAAGATTCTCTGGACTTAAGCTGTTTGGTGCAGACCTTGTGGATTACAACGAGAATGAAAAAAACTACGAGTTTCTAGGACTTGATTTCAATGATGAAGAGGCTTTAAAAGAAGTCATCGCCAATAATCAATTTGATGTTGTGACCAGTGTGGAAGTTATTGAGCATTTAGAAAATCCAAGGCAATACATGCGGCTTCTTTCAAGTTTTTTAAAGCCTGGTGGAACTCTGATCGTGACCACTCCCAATCCAGAGTCCTATACTTCGATCCTTTCCTTTTTTATGAGAGGGTATCATAGTGCTTTCGGCCCAAAAGATTATCCGGCCCATATTACAGTGGTTTCAAGTTATGAAATGAACAATATGGTCTCTGAGATAGATGGGATCAATGTGCAGGGGACTTACTTCATTCCTAACGGAAGAATTCCAAAACTATCATTCAAATGGCATTCTCTCTTTCCATTTCTGAGAGGGAAGAGGTTTAGTGATAACTACCTTGCTCTTATTCAAAAGAGCTAAACCTTCTCAGCTCCTGTTAGAATTCTAACGTCTTTGTAGATATTTCAATAACCGTATTTTTTCACAAAATTGGACTATATAGTGAACAATATTAGAACCTTGTTTAAGAGCTTTATTTTATGATTAACAAAATCATCTGTAGTCTATTTTTCTTTTTATTCCTTATCAATTCGTCTCTCGCTGATGTTTTTCAAATGGCCCCTTATAATGGCTTTGAGAATCTTCCATCGGAAGACCCTCGGTCACAAAGAATACTTAAGGCCTATCAAGAGTTTCAAAGAATCAGTAAGTATGGAGCCGATCAAATATCTCCTGCTCAGACTTCTGATTTTGTAAGGTTTGATCAAATTGACAACAGTTCTTATTACAAGGCTTACCAAGCCTTTCAAAATGGCGAAGTGATTGCCCTTGCCAGTGGCTATGGAAGTGCAACACGACTTGGAAATCCGAAGGGTGGAAAAGGAGCCGTTAAGATCGCTAATGAGATTCATTTTCTTGATGCTAATATTATCCGACTTGCGATTGATTCTCAATTTGTGGGAAGACCTATCAAGCTTGCCTATCTTTTGAATGAAGATAATGTCGCCATTACACAACAGCTTCTTCGAACAATGGACGAGAGGATGCAGCGAAATCCTCACCTTACTCCTGCGATAAAAAGAGCGGTCTCTGATTATCTTAAGACTAAGCCAGTTCAAATTATTGCAAAATCAATTCAGACTCCCGTTATTAATGAGAAGGGACAACTCGACGAGAGAATGTTTCGAAATGTAGGCGCTCTTGAGATTGTTGAAACACTCTTTAGTTCAGGAGCTGGAGAGTTAAGTGGCTATACGGAAAACTCAAAGGTTATCTTCTATAATATTGATAACGATGTTCGCTTTTTTGATGCAGTCGCTGCGAGTTATCAAGCAGGTTCTCCTGATCTTCTTCAGGTCCATGTTCCAACCCAGGGAACTGGTGGTTCAGCTTATCGGTTCCGACTTCCTGATGGAAGCTATAAACTTATGCCCCTTGAGGAGATTGAAGTTGAAGAAGAGATTCTTAAAAAAATTATGTCGTTAAATTCCAATACCGTTGTTCTTCAAGGAAATGCATTAGATCCAAAAACGATTGCTGATCTTCCTATTCCATTTGAGAAAAAATTCTACGAAGGACTTGGAACACTTTATCTACCAAAACTTTCCCTTTCCGATGGTGGGAAGCATCCTAGTGTGAGTGTTGGTCTTGCGATGGGAAGTGTAAAAGACTGGTTATTTGAAGGCTCAAAAAACCTTGAACTTCTTGATGCTCAAGGTTTGGGTGAGATTGAAAGAAGAATCAATATTTGGAATAGAAGGGCTTCGACCCCTGTTGAAAACTATATTGTGAACCAGGCAAGACCTCGGACCTCTATGTGGGTGACGGAGTTTTGTTTAGGGGAGCTTGCGAGAGCTATTCGGTAGTTTGTTTTTCGGGGCTGTTTAATTCGCTTCGCTCATTTCGGTCGCTTTATGTGCGCTAACGCTTACTCGCTTCCTTGTCCGCTTGCGCGCAAGCAGTGATCAAACTTTTGACAGCCGTTTTTTAGTCAGTACGGTCTCACCATTTCGTTTCTCTTTTATTTCCTGTAATTTTAATATCTTACCCGTTTTTAGTTTTGGCCCACTTCTTGCTCCTAGATTAGCAGACAAAATTTTAATGTGCGTACTGGATTACTTATTTTTCAGTACAACTTTTAAGGAGACAAAAGATGAAAGTCTGGAGCATCGCTTTATTATTAATCTTAGGTTTTTCAACTTCTTGTGGAAAAAGTTCAAAAGAGAATGAAGAGACCACAAGTACTTTTTATCACCAATTCATTACCTCTCATAACGGGGTAGAGAATGGTAAAAAAGTTGTTTGGAGTGGATATGTTCCTAACCTTTATTCGGGACAATGTCAGGTTTATGGAAACCAATATACGAACTCAAGTGTGAGATTTGAACTTGAAATTGATAGTGAAGGATCATTTTTCTTTGTCACCAATGATCAAAGTGAATTTCAAGGCGGAAATGAAAATGCCAGATACGGAATCCACGGGGACTGGGAAAGAAGTAACGGTGATTTAATTTTAAAAGGATTTGGTCGGTCGTCAACAGACAATGTTGTAAGAAGCAACGGGAGCGCATTGAGGTACTCAAACTATGATTCTTATGCTTTAGATCTTCCAAGTCGAGATGGGTGTATGATTGTAAGAACTGATCAAAATATTGAAGCGACGACCTTAGGAAACAATAACTATTATAATTCTTATTATAACAACTACAACATTTCAATGTTTGGAAGTTGTTCACTTGAGTTTTGTATCGAAGAATAAAACTTTAAAAAGTTTTAAGAAAAGCAACTGGGAAGGGCATAAACTAGGGCCCTTCCTTTTTGCGTTTTTAGAAGATCATTTTACCTGTTAATCCAACTTTTATTGAATTCTCACTGCCATAGCTACTTGTTCTTGTTCCTGCAGTTGTTTTGATGTCTTGATCGGAAAGATAAATATAATCAAACTCGAGAATAAATTCCATTGGAGTTTGGGCCCCAGGACTTAAAAAGTCCATATCAATTCCAGCTGTAATTTGATTGCGAGTATCGTATTCTAGGACGAAGCCAGTTGCATCTGTTTGTGACCTCGTGGCGAGCTTTTTAAATTCACCCTCAAAGCCTAAGGCAAAAACATCACTTGCCAGATATTTAAATTGAGCTCCTCCATAAAAATCAAGAGTGCTATCATACTTTTCTTCGATAACAGAGCTTGTAGGGGACTCTCTTTCGATTTCTCCTGTCCACTCAATACCGCCAGTAAATTTATAGCCTAGGTGTTTGGCATTATTTTTCCCAAGGTTCACTTCAAAGTTTGCAAAGTGACCACCTCTGGCTTTGGTTCCGTCTGTAGTCGTTTTTCCAACTTCTGAAGTTTGAAGTCCAGGAGAGAACTCCATATGGACATCCATTCTTAAGCCCAGGTTTGCCATATTGTCGGCAATCATATAATTGGCAATAACAAAGATGTCTTCAAAGCCCTTTTCGTTGACAACGTTGTTGGCCCCAGTTGAAATGACTTCAGAGTCAGTCTCATCTTTAATCCAATACTTTGCTCTAAGCCCAAGATCGACTCCACTCATAAAACCAAAGAGTAATTCGGTTGTTGCTATCATTGAGGTCGTTTCAATATCTCTTGTTCGTGTTCCATTGGAGCTAAACAGCTCTTTACTTCCTTTGTCGTATTCAAAGCTTAGGCTTCCTAAGGTTTTGCCAACAGGTGTAATAAAAAGTGGGTTATAAAGATGAACGTTCGATGAGCTGAACGCATAGGTCGTTTGAAAGAAAAGAACGATGAGTCCACATGTTTTGATGATCTTTTTCACAAAAGTCTCCTTAAATAGTTCATTAAGCTTATTCTAAGTGAACTCGAAAAAAGGCTCAAGCAATTGAAAATTAATGGAAAATTTAGCCGAGTTTTTAAGATTGTTACTGTTGACAGTTTTTAAGTTGACTTAAAAACTCTGGCTCTGATCTTTTGATCATTTCCTTAACAGCGTTAACAACGTGGTGATTCTTTCTTAAAAGGTTCACAAGTTTACAGAAGCGCTCATCGTTAACACCTTCGGGCTTAAGAAGTTTAAACTCATCAACATCGTATTTTGTTTCCCAAAAAAGTTTAAAGAGTCTTTCTTGGTAATACAGCTTCACTGGTTCGCCAGAAACTTTCACAAGTGCTTCACCAAGGTCTTTAGAGTGAACAGAGAAGTTCCAGGTCAGCATATCGCCACTCCCAAGATCAAGCGTTCCTTCATAGGTTTTAAAGACCATGCCTTTTTTAGAAATTTTAACGAGTTTTCCTGAACGAACACCTTTTGAGTACGAATACTTTGAGAGCCCGAAGAGGATAAGGGCGGTAAGAGTCAGTATTCCTGTGAGAATGAGAATAAGCTTTGTCTTCATATAAAATATCTTAGTCTCTTCGACATCATTCGCATAGCAATATCCAAGGGTTATAAAAAGTACAGATTAGGCCCTGTTTAAGCTTTACGCTCTTGAACATTAGTTTGAACTAATATATATTCCTGCTGACTTGAGTTGCAAGTAACCAACTTCGTGAAGACTGGGCGCTGGTGCTTCCTGGTTGCCTGCGGCGCCTGAAACCTTTATCGGTTTCAGTATATAAGCACTTCTTTAAAAGCTTTATTTTACCTAAAGCCGAGACTAATAGGTTCGTCATGAGCATTTTGGAAACTTCACAACTTCAGACTATTCAAACTGTCGCTTCGGCCAAGAGTTTTTCTCGCGCTGCTGAAGAGTTGGGAGTGACTCAATCAGCTGTTAGCCAGAGCATTAAAAACATTGAGCGCAAGCTTGGGATGAGCCTTTTTCGAAGAAGTGGAAAGCAGGTTCTTCTCACTGAAGAAGGTGAGAAAATTGAAAAGCTTGCAAGAGACTTTTTTAAAAGTCTTGAAAAAACACTTCAAGAAGTTAAAGAAGAGCGAGATCAAATGGTGGGGAGGATCCGTCTTGGAACCCTTACTGGAGTTGGGAAAAGCTGGCTTGCTCCAATTCTTTTAGACTTTATGGGACTTCATCCTAATGTCGAAATTGATTTAAAGCTTGGTTTTCAGGAAGATCTTACTCGTGATTTTGAAAATGGGAAAATTGATTTTTTAGTTCTTCCTGAAGAGCACCTTCCCCTTAATGGTGAGAAAAAGTTTTTAGGTGAAGAGAAAATTACACTTATCTTACCGGAGAGTTTTAAAACTTTTTCTGAATCAGAGCTGACGCTAGAAAAAGTTCTTGAGTATCCTATGATTCTTTTTGAAGCAGAAGATAGGTTGTTTTCAAAATGGTGTGAAAGTTTATTTCAGAGAAAGCCCAAGAATATTAAACGAAAACTCGTCGTCAATTCTCATGGGCATATCCTAAGAGCTGTTCAACAGGGGATAGGAGCGGCAGTTCTTCCTCTTCACGTTGTGACTCGTTCTCATTATCTCGATAGCCTTGTTGTCCTTGATGAAAAGTACCAGATTTCCAATGGAAGTTTCTATTTGGTGTATCATAAGACCGCATTAAGATTGCGTCGTATGCAGGAGATGATAGACTATATCGGAGATACAAAAAATCCTCTTGGAAGGTAGTTTGAGTCAAAATCACTCTCAGTCAAAAAGCTTTATCGATTCGCGGATTTCTCAAGTTGAAGGAGAAGTTGGCAGACTTATAGATCAATTTTCGATACTTAAGAGTCTTTGTGATCTTGGAATCGAACTTTATATTGTCGGGGGATTTGTTCGTGACTTCTTGAGTCAAGGTGTGTTGAAAACTGATCTTGATATGGAATGGAGATTCCCTAATGGAGCAAAGGCTTCTCTTGAGTCAAAAAAACAAGAGATCGAAGATCTTTTAAAATCTCAAAAAATAAGCTTTGAAGTTTTACCTTTTCACATCCTTCGTTTTCATCAAAATGAAACTGAATTTGAACTCGCGCCAGCTCGTCTTGAAGAGTATGGGGAGCAAGAGTCTTATTCCCATTGCGATTTTGAAGTACGATTTGATCACACTCTTGGAACAAAAAAACTTTTTGAGAGGCGAGATTTCTCTCTCAATGCTTTAGCTTTTAAACTCGAAAAAGCTGATGACAGAATAAAACTAATTCTTGAAGACCAATTTGAAGGAATTAATTCTCTAAAAGAAGGATCCTTGTCTCCGATAGTAAAGGACTTTGAAAAAGACCCTGTAAGACTACTTCGAAGTATCCGTTTTAAGCTTCAGCATAAACTTCATTATTCAGATGAGCTGGTTTTACTGTTTTCAAAATTCAACCTTGAGAAGCTTACATCTTCTTTGTTTCTCAAAGAATGGAAGAAGAGTGAAACATTTGAATTTTTGAGTGAGTTTTTAGAAATCGTTGAAACCCATAATGTTAAAATACCAAAAGATTGGCACTTTCTTTTTTCAT
>JBMYPC010000052.1:0-19754 GCA_049599895.1 Bacteriovoracaceae bacterium
TTCTATCCACTACACTTTTTTTGTGTGCAATTTATTACCAATCACTCTTTTGTTTGCTCTCATAACACCTGATCTGTTCGCATCGAGAGGCTTTCACATTGAAGAATTAGATATCCAACTTAATCGTACAAGCTTTCGAAAGTTCAAAAAAGGTATCGTCAGTTCTTATTCAAAAGTCGAGTCCTATGATCAGGATAAAACCATCCCAAAACAAAAACTCGATATGTATGTTTATGGCCTTCATCGCCGCAGCTGTACAATGGCCCTGCCAAAAATCTCTCTATATGAAAAGTTCAAAGATTATGTCGATATGATTGAAATTTCTGAATACGATGAAGAAAATGGGCGTATCAACCTTGTTATGAACCATAGTCTTCTGCCATTTCAAATGAGACTGAATTTTAAGCTTGAGAAAATTGATCGCCCAGGTCTTTATAAATTTGAATTCGATAAAGGCTTTTTAAAAGGTCTTCAAGGACAAATCCTTGCCAAAAAATATGAAGGAAAATGCCTTCTTGCAGCAAGGGCCAAATACGACGGAAAAAAGTCTCATATCTCAGACTCCGTAATGGAAGTTTTCACAGAGACTCTCTCTCGAATTACTTTAGAAAGACTTATTGTTGTTTCTCGTTAAAGGCAAAGCGTCACTCACAACCTTCTTTCCCTCTTTTCTTATAACTAGGATAGAGTTATAGTCCTATTGCCTCTAGACGCCCTAGAAACAGCTTAAGGAAAGTAATTGCAAGTTTTAAGAATTAATCCAACTGACACCCTCCCCATCAGAAAACAGATGTTAAGGGCCGACTTTCCAGAAGCTGAATGTGTCTTTGAAGGCGATGATGACGACTTAACATTTCATCTCGGTGGCTTTAAAGACAATAAACTTGTAAGTGTTGCTTCATTCTATCTGGTGAGACATCCTGAATTTGAAGAGGAAACTCAATACCAATTAAGAGGCATGGCCACTCTACCGGAATTTCAAAGCGCCGGTTTTAGCTCGGCTCTTTTAAAAACCGCCTTCCCAATCATTAAGCAAAACCAAGGAGATATCCTTTGGTGTAATGCTCGAACAAGTGCCCAAGGCTTTTATGAAAAAATTGGTTTTGAATGCCACTCAGATGTATTTGAAATTGAGACCGTAGGCCCTCATGTTCTTATGGCCTATTCTTTTTAGGAAAACAAAAAGACTTATCCACAACCCTATGCACGAGCTCTTTTTGTTTTTTAAAGCATTCCTCTTGCGTGGTATAGGCCCTTAAAGGCGCACAGCTAAACTTTAAGCTTTGGTTTTCTGTTTCTTGAGCGACTCTCTTTTCACAATCGGCATAGTTCTCTTGCCTTACACAGGCAAAATGCCTTGAAATACAATCATAAATGAGAAACGAGCCACGATGATATTTAAGGCTAATAGGAGGTCCAACTCTGAGCTCATACTCCAGTGACCCATCACCTACAAAGTCTTCAGCCTTTTTGGTTTTCAATCGATCAAAATCTTCTTTTTTTCGGTAGAACTCGTCATCCACAAGACTCTTCTTGGTACGAGCTTCTTTCTTAGAACCGCCCTCTTCAAAAAGTACCTGAGCGCAACATACTGTAAAACTGCTAAAAAATAGAATTAGATATATGACGAATCTCTGCATTATAGTTATAGTACACTCAATAAACGAGATCCCCAAGTTTTAAAGAGAAGGCCATGGAGCAGATTAAATTTAATCCCTTAAGTCAGATTTTTGCAAAAACCGTTGCAAATAAAGTTAAAGAACTCTTTAGCGATGCTGAAGTGAATGTTGATGAGCTAACGATGGAACTCTATCGACAAGTTAATGATGCCCCTAATTTTCAATTGGGACATCAGGCATTGGCCCTCTTTCCCCTTGCAAAGCTTCTCAAGCTCAATCCGGCCAAAGCTTCAAATGATCTTAAAGTTGAGCTTTCAAAAGAACTCGATACCAATGTTTTTGAAAAACTTGAAGCGAAAGGCCCTTACCTCAATGCGTTTTATAACCCAAACTTTCTTCTTAAAAGTTTGATGAATGATTTTAAAAATCTTCACAACCCTTTAATGAAAGACGCCCCTAAGACCATGGTTGAATACTCTCAGCCCAATACTCATAAGGTTCTCCATGTAGGCCATATGAGAAACCTTTGCATGGGAAATTCTCTCGTTAAAATTCTCCGCCACACAGGCTATCCGGTTATCTCTGCCACCTACCCTGGTGATGTAGGAACTCATGTGGCGAAATGTCTTTGGTATGTTAAGAAAAATAACCTCTCACCAGAAGCTGGCGAGGATAAGGGTGAATGGCTTGGGAAAATATACACTCTGGCCAATACTCTTCTTGAAGATGAAAAAGGCACAGATAAAGAAGATCAAAACCGAATTGAACTCACTGCCATTTTAAAAGAACTTCACGATGGCAGTGGTGAGTACTTTGATCTTTGGAAAGAAACCAGAGAATGGTCCCTCACTCTGATGAAAAAAGCCTACGGCTATGCTGACGTAGAGTTTGATCGCTGGTTTTTCGAATCAGAAGTGGATGCCCCTTCTTTAAGCTTTGTGCAAAAACTTTACGATGAAGGCACTCTCGTCAAAGATGATGGCGCCATTGGTATGGACTTGAGTGAAGACAAGTTAGGCTTTTGTCTTCTTATTAAATCTGATGGCACAGGCCTTTATTCAACAAAAGACGTTGAGCTTGCTCGTTTAAAGTTTGAAGAGTTTAAAGTTCAAAAAAATATCTATGTGGTTGATAACCGTCAAAGTTATCACTTTAAACAAGTTTTTAAAGTCCTTGAAAAAATCGGCTTTGAACAGGCCAAAGACTGCTTTCACCTTGCCTATGAAATGGTTGAACTATCTGATGGTGCCATGAGTTCGCGAAAAGGAAATATCGTTAATCTTATGGACCTCATCCATAATATGGAAAAAACCATTCGTAGTCGTATTGTGGAAAATGCAAAGAACTCAGACGCGCAAACTTGGACAGAACAAGAGATTGATGAAACCGCTCATATGATCGCTGACGGGGCCATCAAATATGGAATGCTTCGCTTTGATAATAATCGAAAGATTGTTTTTGAAATGGAGGAATGGCTTAATCTTGATGGGGAAACAGGTCCCTATCTTCAATATGTTCACGCAAGAATCAACTCAATCCTTGGAAAGGCAGGGCATTTAAACCTTAGGGAAATAAACGAAGACGTTTTAACAAAACCAAAAGAAATTCAACTTCTTTTAAAACTGAACTCGTTTAACGATATCATTCTCCGCTCAGCAGAGACAATGAAGACCCTTCATCTCACGGGATATCTTTTTGAACTTGGAAAACTCTATAATAGTTTCTATGCTGAACATTCAGTTTTGAATGCTCAGACAGAAGAGCTTAAAACCGCAAGACTTAATCTTTGTTTAATGACAAAAGAGACCATGAAAAAAGGGCTTGAGCTTCTTGGGATTAAAGCGCCGAATAAGATGTAACACCTGAGAATCTAGAGAACAGACTTAATAAAAAAGAATTGTCCTTGTCTTGATAGACCTAAACTTTCAGTAAAATAGGTTACTGCTAAAATAAGAACAATAACCCCCACCCATTTGATATATTGTTTCGTCTCACTTTCATTAGAAAAAAGCGCGACAATCATTCCTAAAGCAAGCCCTACCCCATGAGCCGTGTTGGCAATTGGCCCCAAAATCCCAGTGAGACAAAGAACAAACCAACCAATCATAAGCATAATATCTCGTTTTGGCAGACCAAAAGGATATTCGGGATCTAAGCTTCTTTTGACCCAGAGATAACCTAAAAGCCCATAAACCACGCCCGAAAGACCACCAAACTTTGGTCCCAAAACGGCGTATTGAGCAAAATTAGAGATCACTCCTATACAGAGAATAAGAAAAAAGAAGTTTCGACTTCCTAAGGTATTTTCAAAAATCTTTGAAAGGTCTTTCATCCAAAGACAGTTAAAAAGAATATGAAAAATTGAAAAATGAAGAAAGATAGGAGTTAAAATTCGCCAAATCTCTCCTCTTTGAATCTCAGGAATAAACTCAGTTTGAGAGTTTGAAAAATAAAGAAGGTCCACAAAGCCTCTAAGGCTTGGCATCAAAAGACAAATGAAACAAAAGATTGAAAAGAAAACACAAAACTTTCCAACAGGTAAAAGTCTTAAGGCCTTTAACCGAAGCCATTCTTCAGGGATTTCAATGGGCTTTGGGGGGGCCAGACCCATCACTTCAAGGTAAATTTTCTGCGCCTCTTCTAAGTTTTCTTGATCAATGACAAGGAGAAAGAAAGCATTTTCATTGGGATCCTGTTTAATTTCAAAGCTTATTCCCTTTTCCTGAAAGGTCGACTGGAACAGCTCTTTATAACTTTCATCTCTAAAATGACCGACGAGAAACATCGTTAAATTCCTATTTTCAATCAGATACTTATGCAAAAATGAGAGAAAAAAATTAAAGAAAAAAATCTTAACGACTTTAACTTTTTTCACCGAATAGCCTAACAATGGCAAAAAAATACCATCTCAGCAATTGCAACCGTAAGCATACCAGATGTTCAGGAGAAAAGCATGAGTGACAGCTATCAAATGGTTTTAGACCGCCTAAGTATGATCCTTCAAACCCGTGATCCGGAAAGTGAAATGTCAGTTCTTGCTGAGCTTCAACAAGAAATGCAACCTCATCTTTCAATGCAAGCAGCCTACGACCTTGTGATTATTGGAATCATAAAGACTTACGAAGATTATGACCTCGATTTCTGGTGGTCAAAATATGTTGAAGAAAGAGAGGGTATCGATAAAAAATCTGGTGCGGCTTAAGCTTAAGAGAATGGGTCTTTAAGACCTGAGAAGAAGCCTGTAACCATTCTCCCTCTTACTCCCAAATCTTGGTGACGAATTTGATGATCACTCTTTTTAACAAAACTTCCAAAAATTCGATCCCAAATATTTAAAAGAAATCCAAAGTTTTTATTTTGAAAATGAGAATCCGTAAAGTGATGAATATAATGCATTCGAGGAGTCACAAATAAAAGACTTAAAATACGCTCAATACTCCCTGTGATTCGAATATTTGAATGAGAAAACAGAGAACCAAAAAGAAGATACACTTCAAAGGTGAGATAAACTTCATAGGGAATCCCAAAAAGAAAACAAACGAAGATCTTATAAATAGTTGAAAAAAGAATTTCTAACGGATGAAACCTAAGGCCTGTAGTCACATCCATCTTCCGATCGGTATGGTGAAGTCTGTGAATTTTCCAAAGAGCGTCCACCTGGTGCATTAAGCGATGTTGAAAATAAAGTAAAAGATCGAGGATCAATAATCCTATAAGAAAGCTTCCTGGAAGCCACTGAAGAAAACTCCCCATCAAAGTCTTTCCTGCAAGAATCTTCTGCCAATTAAGAAATGGCAAAATCACCGAAAAACTCATCCAAACCAGAAAATTGCCAAGACCTATAAGACCAAGATGAAGAAACAGACCTTTTAGAAAATCAAGGCCATAGCGCGAGCTTCTCCTCCAGGGAAACTTCCACTGCAAGAATGAAAGAATCAGAAGAATGATAATAAAACTAGAAAACTTTGAATCCATAATCAAAATGATAGACCAACACCTCTAGCTTCGAGAACTGAAATTCATCAAAAAATCTCCTTTGGACGAGCTCAGACACGACGCATCCTACCTTTGCCTAAGTATAATTAGGTATTTTTTTGGCCTATTTCCAATTTTTCAAGTAAACCTAGATTTATCAAAAGCTTATACATAACAACCGAGAGGACTGCTTTGATTAAATTAAGCAAGAAAATCGAATATTCGCTCATGGCGTTAAAGTACATGTCTTCTAAACCAGAAGGCCATCTTGTAACGGTACGAGAGATCTGTGATGATCTTAAAATTCCTTTCGACACTGTTTCAAAAGTGATGCAAAACCTCAACAACAACGACCTCTTAAGTTCAGTGAAAGGAACGAGAGGTGGTTACACAATTGTGAAGGATTTAAGAAAAGTTTCTTTTTCAGATCTTTCTGAAATTGTTGAAGGTAAGAAAAACACCATGTCTTGCTTGACAAGCAAAGGAACTCTCTGTGAGCTCCACGATCACTGCAATGTTATAGGCCCTATTGATCATCTAAGCCGAAAGGTTGCAGAGCTTCTCTCAAAGCTCTCAATTCAAGAAATCCTTTTTGGTGAAAATACTGAAACTTGCCCAATCGATATGATGGGCATGACCTCAAAGACTCTAGAAACAGAGAAGGAAATTGTCCATGACTGATAAAAACACCGAATACAAACCAGAAGACGCAGTCAATGAAGAGTATAAATACGGTTTTTATACGGACATTGAAGTTGAAGAATTTCCTAAAGGTCTGAGCGAAGACATCATTAAACTCCTCTCTCAGAAAAAAAATGAACCTGAGTGGATGCTTGAATACCGTCTCAAGTGCTATAGACAGTGGCTTAAAATGAAAGAGCCATCCTGGGCGAAGCTTGATTATCCTAAGATCGATTTTAATGACCTTTATTACTACGCCGCTCCCAAGAAAAAAGAGTCTCCTAAAAGCTTAGATGAGATTGATCCTGAACTTCTTGAAACTTTTGAGAAACTAGGAATTCCTTTATCTGAACAAAAAAGAATTACCGGTGTCGCAGTTGATGCCGTCTTTGACAGTGTAAGCGTCGCCACAACTTACAAAGAAGACCTCGAAAAAGTCGGAGTTATTTTTTGCTCTATTTCTGAAGCGATTCAAGACTATCCTGATCTAGTGAAAAAATACCTTGGGACAGTTGTTCCCGCAGCTGACAACTTCTATGCGGCCCTTAACTCAGCGGTTTTCTCAGATGGAAGCTTTGTTTATATTCCTAAGGGTGTGACCTGTCCGATGGACCTTTCCACCTACTTTCGAATCAACGCTAAAGAAACCGGACAATTTGAAAGGACTCTTATCATTGCTGATGAAGGTTCTTATGTGAACTATCTCGAAGGTTGTACGGCCCCACAAAGAGATGAAAATCAACTTCATGCTGCTATCGTCGAAATCATCGCCCTTGATGATGCAGAAGTTAAATATTCCACAGTTCAAAACTGGTACGCCGGTAACAAAGAAGGAAAAGGTGGAGTCTATAACTTTGTGACAAAAAGAGGAAACTGCTTAGGAAAAAACTCAAAAATCTCTTGGACTCAAGTCGAAGCTGGCTCCGCGATCACATGGAAATACCCAAGCTGTAACCTTATCGGTGACAACTCTCAAGGTGCCTTCTACTCAGTGGCCCTGACCAATAATCTCATGCAAGCCGATACTGGAACCAAGATGATCCACATTGGAAAAAACACCAAAAGTACTATCATCTCAAAAGGAATCTCAGCTGATCGCTCAGAAAACAATTATCGAGGTCTTGTGAAGGTTATGCCTTCAGCAAAAGGGGCAAGAAACTATAGCCAATGTGATTCTATGCTTGTGGGTGATAAATGTTCGGCCAACACTTTCCCCTATATTGATGTTAAAAACCCAGAAGCGACAGTCGAACACGAAGCCTCCACAAGTAAGATCTCTGAAGATCAGCTTTTCTATCTTCAATCAAGAGGCCTTGATACAGAAAAGTGTATTTCAATGATCGTGAATGGTTTCTGTGAAGATGTCTTTAAGACTCTTCCTCTAGAATTCTCAGTCGAAGCTGTAAAACTTATTGAAATGAAACTCGAAAATTCAATCGGATAAAGGAAACATTATGCTCTCAATTAAAGATCTCCATGTAGAAGTTGAAGGTCAAGAAATACTCAAAGGTATCGACTTTGAAGTCAAGCCAGGTGAAGTCCACGCCATTATGGGACCCAACGGATCAGGAAAAAGTACCCTCTCAAAAATTATTGCAGGCCATCCAAGCTATGAAAAAACCAGTGGTGAAATTCAATTTGAGATCAACCGTAAAACTGTTGATCTTGATGAAATGGAACCCTATGAAAGGGCCTTAAACGGAATATTCTTAGGTTTTCAATATCCAGTGGAAATCCCAGGGGTGAGTAACCTTCATTTTCTCCAGGAATCTTATAATCAGCTTTGTAAGCACCATGGAACTTCTCAAATGGAAGAAGAAGAGTTTCGAAAGTTTATTGGATCAAAGCTTGAGCTTCTTAAAATGGACGCCACATTCTTAGACCGTTCACTGAACTCAGGATTCTCAGGTGGAGAAAAGAAAAAGAATGAGATACTGCAAATGGCGATTCTCAATCCCAAACTTGCCCTTCTCGATGAAACCGACTCTGGTCTTGATATTGATGCCCTTAAAGTTGTGGCAGAAGGAGTGAACTCTCTTAAATCAAAGCATAACGCTATTGTCCTCGTGACTCATTACCAAAGACTTCTTAACTATATTCAACCAGATTACGTTCACGTGATTTCTGATGGGAAAATTATCAAGTCAGGAGATAAATCTTTAGCACTTGAACTTGAATCGAAAGGTTATGACTGGCTCGTTCAGTAGTCATCAAAGAAAAACTTAAAGAGAAACTTATGGAAAAAACCACTCAAAGTGAAAACTACACACAGTCATTAAAAGAAAGCTTTAAAACCAAGCTTCCCCCTGACTTTACGTTTACAATGCCGACTCAAAAGATTGAGCAGTGGAAATACACTTCCCTAGCAAAGTTTTTACCAGAGACTCTTGATCTCAACGAATCAGAGACTAAACTCAAAACAGAGTTCATTAAAAAACTTGGGATACCTTCTTTAGTCTTCATTAACGGCAAACTTGATGAAGAAAACTCAACATACAAAGACTCAAAAGACCTCAGCATTGAAATTAAAGAAAACAATGATTTTAGCGAGTCTAAACATTTAAGTGATTATCAAGAGCTTCAAAAGCTTAATGCGATTGCCGCTCAAAAAACGATCTCAATAACTCTTAAGAACTCTTGTGCAGACCTTGCCCTTCAGCTTTTCAAATCACATGAAAGTTCCGCAGCATGGAACTTCCCTCGTTTTGAGATTAAGCTTGAGCGTTCTCAGGAACTCAAGGTTTTTGAAATTAATGAGTCAACGAGTACTGGAGAATCAGAAACCCTAACGACTCTTTCTCACTTCAACATTCACCAAAGTGAAAACTCGTCATTAGCTTGGGAAGTTCTAAAAGCCGATAGCAATAATTCAAACTCTATCGTTTCAAGAAACTTCACTCTTTTAAGAAATGCAAGGTTAAATCTTGCTCAAGCATTTTTAAGTTCAAAACTCTCACGCAATGACATTGTTGTTTCTTTTGAAGGTGAAAATGCCACAGCAAACCTTAAAGGGTTCTACCTCACAAAAGAAGCTCAACATCACGATTCCTGTATTGTCATGAATCACAACACTTCTCAAACTTATAGTTCAGTTGAATATAAAGGAATCCTTTCAGGTGCCTCAAGAGCAGTCTTTAATAGTCTTGTTCATATTAAACAGGACGCTCAACAGGTGGACTCAAACCAGCTCAATAAAAATATTCTTCTTTCAAAGAAGGCCCACGTTGATACAAGACCACAGCTTCTGGTTTATGCCGATGATGTCAAAGCTGCTCATGGTGCTACCGTCGGGAAGATTGACCCAGAAGAGCTTTTCTATCTTGAATCAAGAGGGATTTCTGAGGATATCGCAAAGAAAATGCTTCTCAATGGATACTTTGAAGAAATGATGGATGTTTTGCACACAGACATTTGGCATGAAATGAAGCATCAATTCATCACCACAGCTCTTCTCGGGCTAGAAGAAGAAACGAATGATTGATCAACAAAAGCATCACTCTATTCGCTCAGAGTTTCCAGCACTGAAAACTCAAGTTCACGGAAAACCTCTAGTCTATCTTGATAGCGCAGCTTCAACTCTTAAATGCCAAAGTGTTTTAAAAGAACTCGACCAACATTATTATCACGAAACGGCCAATATCCACCGCGGAGTCCACTACCTTAGTGAACTCGGAACACAAAAATATGAGGCCACTCGAATTGCGGCCCAAAACTTTATCGGTGCAAGCAAAACAGAAGAAATTATCTTCACAAAAGGCACCACTGACGGAATTAACCTTGTGGCCAGTAGCTGGGGTGAAAAAGAATTAAAAGCCGGAGATGTTATCCTTCTTTCAACCATGGAACATCATTCTAATATTGTTCCCTGGCAGCTTATTGCTGAAAAGAAAAATGCCAAAGTTGTCGAAATTCCCATAAACGACAATGGCGAAATTTTAATGAATGAGTATCAAAAGCTTTTAAGCTCTCATCCCGTTAAGATGGTTTCAATTGTCCATATTTCAAACTCGCTGGGAACAATCAACCCTATTAAAGAGATGGTCCGACTTGCCCATGAGAATGGGGCCTTATTCTGTGTTGATGGCGCACAAGCTGTGGCCCATCAAGAAATTGATGTCAAAGATCTGGATTGCGATTTTTATGCTTTTTCTGGTCATAAAATCTACGGCCCAACGGGGACAGGAATTCTTTTTGGAAAAAAAGAGCATCTTGAATCCATGCCTCCCTATCAAGGGGGTGGTGATATGATTGATGTGGTGACTTTTGAGAAGACCACATATAACGACCTTCCCCATAAATTCGAAGCAGGAACTCCACATATTGCAGGCTTTATCGGACTTAAATTTGCTTTTGACTTTCTCACAAGTTACGGCTTAAAAAATATTGAACAATATGAAAAAGAGATTCTCGATTACGCCGAGAAGAAGCTGTCTGACCTTGAGGGTTTTAAAATCATTGGGACAGCCAAGAATAAAGCCGGAGTCGTCTCGTTTGATTACCTCGGACTTCACCCCCATGACATGGGAACAATTCTTGATCAGCAAGGGATTGCAGTGAGAACGGGACATCATTGTACACAGCCTCTTATGAAAAGATTAGGTGTTACGGCAACGGCAAGAGCTTCTCTTGGAATTTATACCAACAAAGAAGAAATTGATACGCTTTATGCTGGATTGTTAAAAGTTAAGGAACTACTTCTATGAGCGATAACATGGCCATTGAAATTGACGTGGCCCCAACTCCCAACCCAAATGCCTTTAAATTTATTAGTAACTATACAATAAAGACTGAAGGAAACTCCACCTACCTCACTCCAATGGAATGTGGTGAGAATGACCTGGCCTTAAAACTCTTTATGCTAAGAGGAGTCGATCAACTTCACTTTTTCGATAACACGATTACTGTTACAAAGTTTGATTATGAGCCTTGGGAAGAACTTGAACAAAAGATTGTCGATTGCCTCTCGACTTATCTCCCTGAGCACAATCCCAATTACTTCGACCCCGACCCAGAGGCAGATCGAAGAAGAGATCTTCCACCTGATCTTCTCGCCATTGAAGAAATTCTTGATAAGACGATTCGCCCTGGTCTTCAGGCCGACGGTGGAGACATCCAGGCCCTTGAATATAAAGATGATGTTCTGATCATTCGCTATATGGGAGCTTGTGGAACTTGCCCAAGTTCAACCACTGGGACTCTTGAAGCGATTAAAGGGATTCTTCGAGACGAGTACAACCCTAAAATTGACGTCTTCATCTCTCCAGAGCTTTAGGAGGAATTTTGTAACTCTAATTGTCTTAGAGTTACATCATCCCATTTGATTTGGGCCATAACCCGAGGAATAGATCGCGGCCGATACCGTATACTGAACGACTTGTTTATCACATTAGTCTAAATCGTATATGATTCGATATTTAGAATTTGCTTTAACTTAGCTATGGTTGAGAGCCTAGGGTTCGCCTTTCCAGGAGTTTCTAACTTAGCGTACGCTTGCTGTGTAACACCAATTAAATCGGCAATCTTCTTTTGGGAAAACTTTTTCTCCTTACGTGACCTTCTTAAATAAATAGAGAATGCAATTTGCTCATCTACTTGAATTGGGTAAAAAGAACGAAATTTTGTTCTTTTTGCTCTTAAAACAGGTTCAGGAATATTAAGCTTTCGATCACAATTCGAAGCAAGCCAACCATCGAGGGCCTCTTTTGCATTTAACTTCGCTTCCTCAAGAGTATCTCCTTCAGAAAAGCAACCTTCAAGCTCAGGGAACTCCACAAAGTATCCATCAGAATCTTTTACAATCTTTGCATAATAAACCATTCAACCACTCCCCAAAACTTATCTGTAAAAAACAATTATTTTATCCCCGCCTGTTTTTTAATCGCTCTTTCTATGCCCTTTTTTAAATCCTTATTTGCATGAACGGGCACAACAACTGTCTTCTTGCCCTTAACCATCATATGATGAGATCCATTGATCCTATCAAGCTTCCATCCATGTTTTCTTAAGAGCTTAATCAGCTCCTTACCACTCATCGGCATAACTCATTATACAACTTAAGGGTTGTAATAACAAGATCATCTTATTACATATATTCAAGCACATAGGGAGCATTTAAGAAAAATTAATGGTACACAAAGTATTAATGATCTAATTAAAAACCATTGGAGGAAATATGTCTAAGAAATCTCAGGAAACGGATCTTCATTGCTACTCTTGATTCATCTGGAGGAGGACGTCAAGAAAATCTAAATCTTTAATAAAGCAGCCGATCTTGATTTTGCATTAACCTTTCTTTTTTCTACTATTTCAAATAGCTCAGATTTAAGAGAAACTCGAATATCCTTTGCTTTCAACTCTTCATCAATTTTGGACCTTCATTTTTCGGAGAAAATGAACTTTTGTAATCATAGACCATCATTTCAGCTTGATCCCCGTCCTCTCTCTCTTGTATATAAACTATGGTGCAAGAACAAGGCTGTCCGTTGTACAGACAGGAACCTTGAATTTCTTCAGCTCTGTTTGATTTGTTTTTTCATAAAGGGTAACTGTTGTTAGACCCTCAGATACACCTTCCATTCGATAGACATAATCAAAGTCAATTGTTGAAGATTGCTCAAGACTGAAAACAGTCTGTCCATATTGATTGTATTTTCTGTGAACATCGTAAACAGGAAGATCCATCTCTCCGATCTCATTTCCAGGTGTATTGAAATACTCTGCAGATTGGTCGAAATCATTCACACATTCAGGTTGTCCTAGAAAAACAGTTTTCCCGTTAACCACAGTTGAGAGGACTTGAAAGCCAAAAAGGCTTGAAGCATCTTGAGTCGTATTACCGTCAACTGAAGTCTCGGCATAGTCTTTGTCAAAAACATCAAAGAGACTTTTCTTCTTCCTTCTTTCTGGCTCATCACAAAGAGGGTTCGCCGGAGGATTAAAAGGCTTCATGCAATTAATAGATGTTATGATTGTCGGCTTGAGAAATGTCCCGTCAGCAGGAGGATAATTCCTTGGATCAAGCTTATATTTTGGTGCTCCCCATAGAACACCCTTGAGAACTTTATTAGAATCAATCACTGCCGAACCAGAATTGCCTTGAATCGCAGTACATTCAAAAAGTGAGGCACTCGGTCCATGAGGATATTCCGATGTATTAAGGTAAGCAGTGTTCTCTTTGGCGACACACTTCTTCTTAACAAAAAACGATCCTCCCTTACCATAGAGTTCTACGAGATCTGGTCGATTATCTCCAATGGGATCCATTGATAATGTCGTATAAACTTCATCTTCTTGAAATCCTGTAAAATCATGGCGAAGTGCAGGACGCTCGGGAGCTGTCTTTAACTTTATAAGAGCGTAATCCCTTGGCCACTGAAAACCAGTTGGAACCAGGCCGTTATTACTTGAAAAAAGAACTTCGCTGCAATCAAATGTGTCATAAGCAAGTTTATAATGTCCGTTTGCATTTGGAGTTGGCCCATCAAACTTTGGAAAGTGAGCGACAATTCGTTTTTCACAATTGGCCTTTCCCTCAGTCCAAAGCTGGAGCTTAAGGTCATCTGGAATACAGTGGGCATTCGTTAAAATGATATCTTTTCCAACTAGGGACGAAGAACATTGACCACCTCTATATTTTCCTGCTCGCTTGTCATACTTTGAAAAATAAAGAAGAGCCGCTTCTTTTGGAATTTCAGTTTCTGCAGTATAAAACTGCTTCACGTTTTGCATCATACGATACATTTCATCTTTATTAGCAGTTGGTGGAACTGCTAACGGTGCGGGACCACCTTTTTTAGCTGTACCAAAGCCCCGTTGTGGGTCATCGGAGCCACAAGCCGTAAGAACAATCGCAACAAATAGAACTTGAAATAAATTTCGGTATACTTTCATTTTTTCCCCTTCTGAATCAACATTTGCTTTTAGCGTATGAAACACCATTGATTAATGGCCAAGGCTTAAGTGTAAGAAGATGAAAGTTTCCCGAGCTATTAACACGGTTATCCTGTAAAATCTTATCTCGCGACGCAATAACAAAAGGCACCGTTTACCCATGCATATTTTTGTTTGAACTATCAAACTTTTTGGTTATCATTAAAGAAAAGGAAGTCTTTATGGTCGTTAATCAATGTTTAGAAATTCTTAAAGAGATGACAAAAATTGAAAAAGAGATCTCAAAAATCGAAAAGTTGGCCCTTAAGCATGGGATTCAACTGGATTATCAAGATCTCTTATCAGCAATAATTAAAAATAATTCTAAAAACTAAACGTAAGACTGTGGCCTATAATATTCCATCATTTTGGAATGAGGCCCTTGATCTTTTGGTGAGTAACCATAGCTATACTTCACTCTCCCTGGTAGAGAAATTAAAATACTCTCCGTTCTTCCCCCACTTTTCAGACCAAAAGTTGTTCCACGATCATGAATAAGGTTAAATTCAACATAACGACCGCGTCTGTGCAGTTGAAAATCAACGTCCTCATCATCATAGGCTTCGTTCATTCTTTTTTCGACAATTGGAAAATAACTTTTGATGAAATGATTCCCAAGATGTTTTACCATTTCAAAGTCTTTACTTGTGTCCCCGGAATTGAAGTGATCAAAAAAGATTCCCCCAACACCTCTCATTTCACCGCCTCTATGATGATTTACAAAGTATTCATCACATTGCTTTTTCATATCATCGTAACATCCGTATGGAGCGCAGGCATCTTTCCAAACTTCGTGAAAATAGTGAAAGTCTTCAACATTTGGATAATAAGGAGTGAGATCGGCTCCACCACCAAACCAAAACTTATCGCCACCCATAATCATTCTAAAATTAGCATGAACAGTAGGAACTCGAGGATTATAAGGATGAATGATAAGTGATATTCCAGCTGCCCACATTTCAGCCTTAGTCGCTCCAATGCTTTTAGCAAATTCTGGAGAAATTTCACCAAATACGCATGAGGTGTTCACTCCAGCATTCTCAAAGATTTTTCCTCTTAGAGCCCGAGTTCTTCCTCCACCACCAGGATTGCCTCCAAAGTCTGTTCGGTTCCAAAAATCTTCAATTAATTCGATTTCAGGGTCAAGATCTTGCATTTTTCTAACAATCTGATCTTGTAAATCACAAACATATTGATGAAACTCTTCTTTTAATTTTTCCATTGGAACTCCAATTTGCTATAACCAAGAGCCAAACATTTTCGCCAAATCAATGACGCAAAGCTTGGTAAATTTAATATTATTACTAGCAAGTATTATATAGCTGGTACGGTTACAACATGACAAAAATAAGACTTTCCATTGTTTTAGCTTTTCTTTTTGTTCACTCTATAGGGTTTGCTTTAGAAAAACACAATGCCGACAAGGAAACGAAAAAAAGACTTCCTGAATACGAATACAAATTTGTTGAACGGACCCATGAAGCAAGTGAGACCTTTAAACACATCGCAAGAATGTATGGAATCACTTGGCTCGTTTATCCTTTAACTCAACCTGAAGTGGTAAGAGAAAAAGGTTCATTTAAAAACTATAGAAAGAACTTTGGCCAAATTGTCTTTGATAAAGACGAACCATTTTGGAACTGGATAGTTCATCCTATTTCAGGCTCCCAGCTTTATCTTTACTACAGATCAGTAGGCTACAAGAGAGTTGATTCACTTTCACTTGCTTTTGTTTCTTCAACTCTCTTTGAATTCACAGTTGAAATTTATACTGAACCAGCTTCTGTTCAAGACCTTTATCAAACCCCTGTTTTAGGTTCTGTACTTGGGGTTGGCCTTGAAAACCTAAGTACCTACCTTCTTAACTCGGGCAACGCCTTTGGAAGGTTTTGGGGACATGTCATCAACCCATGGTCTTTATTTGGTTTTTTTGAAGGCAAAGTCCTTATGACTCCGCAAACCAACTTCCGAAATGCTCATGGGCTTAACTTAATGGCGGAGTTTTAAATGAAAAATTTATTTATTCTCCTACTCTCCACTTTTCTGTTCTCATCTAGCTCATGGGCCTGGAATAAAAAGCTCGCCCTTAAAGGTGGAGTCCATACAAACTACATTCATCTCGGCGCTCTCAATCAATCAGAACAGGCATCTATGGGTGCGGGGTTTAACACTCACTTTGGTTATAAATACAATCGATGGACTTTTGATATTAGTAGCCATATCAGTTTTGCGCCCTTTGAAAACCTTGATCTCAAGGCCCAAGACATTCAACTTAATAAAGTAAACGGTGATATTCGAAACCTTTCGATTGGAACCATTTTTAAATACAAAACCTCTTGGGAACCAAAGCCTACTTGGAACTTTATCGTTGGAGTTGGACCTCTTTGGTCACTTCTGACTTTAAAGATTGATGATGATCTCACTGACCAAGGCTTTAGCGCAGAAGATAAATTTGTCTATGAATCACAAGGCTTCACTTTCGTTCTTGGTCTGCATGAGCAAACTGAATATAAAGAGATGCATCCGGTTTATATTGAGCTAGTCTTTGAGTATCTTAAATCTCACGAGCTGAGCACAGTCGATGCTAGTGATTCCGCAGAGATAGTTATCCGCTCCAAGGAAGAAATTAAGCAAGTTGAAAGCTTTCTCGTGCTTCTCAGTATGGGAATTATTCTTTTTTGAGAAAAATCTACAAACTGCAGCATGTAATCACAATTCTGTCCCCCAAATATGATAAAACTCATCCGTAATGATGGGTATGGGATCAATAATTCTTTCAATTTTAATAATTGGAGCAAACTCTGTGTTTGCCTCTAATTTTAAGTCTTCGGCAAATAGAAGATTTGGCGGTAATTCCGATCGCTACACCACATCCAAAAAAACCACTGTAGACTATAACCCAACCTACGCCACCCAGCTCTTCGATAGCTTTTCTCATAGCTGTCCAAGTATTAGTAATTGGAGTCAGAACGCTCTTTCCTCTTCAAGATCTATTATCAATGTCCTTGAGACGATGAAAGAAGACTGCCAAACAGCGGCTAAAAATATTATGGCCCAAACCAATACTCTCCAACAGGCGATTGAATCTTATGAAAGCCGTTACACAGAAAGAGATATTCTAGGCCTTCTCAATCAACAAAAAGAAATCCTTGTTCTCATCAATAACCTTGAACAGAATAGCTCAAATGAACTCTCGGAGCTTGAGGCCCTCTATCGAAGTAATCAACTGGAGATTTCCTTAAATAAGGCAAGTATTGATTACGATGAAGAACAAGCAAGAGATTACTTTCTTTCAACAAGCATTGTTCAATCCACTCAGGCAATCTTTGAGCAAGTGGCCCAGAACAATGCTTGCTTTATGCATAACTCTGGCTTTCTTTCAGGTATCGCCTCACTCGGTTCCAGTGTCGGCGCGGCTCTTTCAACCGGAGGTCTCTCACTTGGATTTGCAGCAGGAGCCCATTTTTTAAATTCTGCGTTCGAGTTTCTGAAAAATAAAAGCTTTGATCGAGATATCCAAAAGCTTGGACAATCTCAATATTCATCGGCCTTTCGCTGTGTCTTTGAATCTCTCTCTAACCAATACTGTGATGCAACTGAAACCTATGACTTAATCGAAATGAAAATTGAAGGTGCTGAATATGTCGCCGATGATTTCTCTGTTGGTGTGGAGCTCTATACAAGAGAGCTTCCGGTTTTTATTGAATGGCTCAATTCAGTGAGTTCAAGCACAGACCCCCAAGATACATACCGTGCTTCAAAAATGGCAGATTTTAAGTATAGAGAAAACGAGCTCGACGTTTGGAAACTGCGTTCTATTGGAAGACTCAATAACGAAGTTTCTAAAATCGCTCGTAACCCTAAGATCTCCATTGATGAAAAGTTTAGAAAGCTTCGAAATGTTCTCAATAATATCGCTAAATCAAGTCGAAATGGGCCTAACCCAATCAAAGACCTCTATAGTGAAAAAGAGCTAGTATGGTATCTGGTTGGACTTAACCCAAGCTCTCCTGACCTTCCCGTTGATTCTAACAACAATATCAAAAGGTATACAGACTCCTCTGCAGCGGAACTGAAGGCCCTAGGGGTTTATCCCGCAGATGAAGCCACGGTCACAAAACGTATTGCACAAGTGATAGGAGAAGCAAAGTTTCAATTAGATCTTGATAGACCTGAATCAATTCTTGAAGACCCGGAGTCAATTTTCGACTTAGTGGAAACAGAGAAGAAATCTGGCTTCTCAAGAGGCGTCAAACCTAATGAGGCCCTCAAAAGAATCGTCACTTACCTTGATAAGCATATTATCCGAAATCAAACAGGGATCTACTCTAATAATCAAGAGAGAATCTATGCTGAAACACGAGACATCCTTGATGAAATCAAAAATCAAGTTGAAGACTATAATGGTAATGTCGAGCAAAGATTGAAAGTCATCTCACAGTCAGCAAATCTCACTAATGGAACGACACTCATTAATGGAAGATTAAAGAGATTTTTTCGAAACATCTTAACTAATATTCTTCTTGATAAAGACCCGAGTACAAGACTTCCTGAAGAAGTGAAACTTTTAACTGTTGATGACATGCTCTCAGAACTTGATAAGCTTGGAAGAAATAATCCTGGAGACATCCTCCTTGATCTTTCTAATACTATCGATATTACAAAACAAACAATTCAATCTTTTGCTGAAATTTTTGCTTCTCCAATTTCGGCGACATTAAACGCGACAGCTGGAAATACTCTTCAATCAGTTTATACAAGGGACCTTCTTCCTCAATACTGCTCAATTCTTCTCTCTGTTCCTAACTGGAGCTCAAAGGAACTAAAGAAAATTGACCTTTCCCAATGCTTTGGTCTCAATCTCAAATCAAGACAAGCAGGTAACCCAGGTACTGAAGCCTTTACTCCTGAGCTCTACCACTCAAATAACTATAAAAAGCGCGCCTGCTTGAATAGAAACCACCGAAGAAAAGAGAATCTTTTCCATCTTTATCGAGAGCAATCAAATAAAAGAGGAAGTATCATCAATGACTACCTCTTTAATACTGAAAGCTCGGCTTATTAACCTAAATAGTTGTTTTTTCGAAAAACAGACTTCAGCTAGCAAAAATTTGCGCCATTTTTGAAAATCCCAATCTGCTGATTTTTCAACTTTCAAGCTCTTAGGGCCCTCATTTATAAAGACTTTTATACTGATATTTAGTGTTTAAGACATCGGTGAAATAGCCGATAAGTTTTCTGGAGTATATCAGGACCTTATCAGCCAAGGAATGAACTATGAAATTAAATGTGGGATTCAATTTGCTCTTAAGAGCGGTGGTTATATCCAGCATATCGTTTTTTCTAAGCTTCTCAGTAGCTGCTGCGGCTGATGATGTGGCCAAAGTTCAAATCATTAAAGGTTCTGTTACGGCCATTAATGCAGATGGAAGCACTGAAAAACTCAAAAGAGGTGCTTGGGTAAAAGAAGGTGCAAAAATCCAAACAGCTGATAAAAGTTTTGTAAAATTCCTTTTTAAAGATAAATCACAAATGAACCTTGGCCCAAAA
>JBMYPC010000053.1:0-19654 GCA_049599895.1 Bacteriovoracaceae bacterium
CCTGTTGAAAGACTTCATCGAATCAATGAAATTCTGACTCGCGAACTTGAAATTCTTTCCATGCAAGCGAAGATTCGCAACGTTACTAAAGATGAACTCTCTCAAGGCCAAAAAGAAAACTATCTAAAAGAACAAATCAAGGCCATAAAAAGTGAACTCGGTGATACTGCTCCAGAAGGAGACGATGAGATCGCTGAGTTTAGAACAAAGATTGAAAACTGCAAAATGCCAGAAGAAGCTAACAAAGAGGCATTAAAGCAACTTTCAAGACTTGAAAAAATGCATCCGGATTCCTCGGAGTCAAGCATTACAAGAACTTATCTTGAATGGCTGACTGACATCCCGTGGACTCTTTGCTCTGAGGAGCATATTAATCTTGATCAGGCACTAGGTGTGCTTAATGAAGATCACTTTGATCTTAAAAAAGTAAAAGAAAGAATTCTCGAGCACCTTGCAGTGAGAAAGCTAAAAGGGAAAAAAGCTCGTGGACCAATCCTTTGTTTTGCAGGACCTCCAGGAGTTGGGAAAACTTCACTTGGCAAGTCTATCGCCAAAGCCACAGGAAGAGAGTTTGTAAGAATCAGTCTTGGAGGTGTTAAAGACGAAGCCGAGATTCGAGGACATAGACGAACCTATGTTGGTTCAATGCCAGGAAGATTTATTCAGGCTTTAAAACAAGCGAAAACAAATAACCCCGTCATTCTTCTTGATGAGGTTGATAAACTCGGTTCAGACTTTAAAGGTGACCCTTCAAGTGCACTTTTAGAAGTTCTCGATCCAGAACAAAATAATAACTTTCAAGATCATTACATCAATGTGCCATTTGATCTTTCAAATGTGATGTTTATTGCCACATCAAACGTCATGGAAAATATTCCAGGGCCATTAAAAGACAGAATGGAAGTGATTAATCTTTCTGGATATACACAAGAAGAGAAAGTCGCGATTTCAAAGAAACACCTGATTCCAAAGCAAATGGAAGAAACTGGAATTAGTGCAGACAATATTGTTTGGACAGACGAAGGTCTCACTTCAGTTATTAAGCACTTCACTGCTGAAGCAGGTCTTAGAAACCTTGAAAGACAAATTGGATCTCTCTGCCGAAAAGTAGCGATGAAAGTTGCTCAAGGCTATGAAGATAAAACTCATATTAAGCCTCACACTGTTGAAGAACTTTTAGGACCTCCGGTCTATATTAAAGGTGAAGAAAGACAAGATGATGAAGTTGGTGTGGCCAACGGTCTTGCCTGGACATCAGCAGGTGGTGAAGTCCTCCATGTCGAAGGTTCAACAATGAAAGGAAAAGGCTTAACCCTTACCGGCCAACTCGGTGACGTCATGAAAGAATCTGCTCAAACAGCGATTGGATTTATTCGATCAAATGCAGATCTTCTTGGAATTGATGCTAGTTTCTTTGAAGATAATGAAATTCACATTCATCTTCCAAGTGGAGCGATTCCAAAAGACGGACCAAGTGCTGGTATCACACTTGCCACGACGATTCTTTCGTTAGCGCTAGACAAGCCAATCTTTAAAAACATCGCGATGACTGGTGAAATTACTCTTACGGGTAAAGTTCTTCCGGTTGGTGGGGTTAAAGAGAAGGCCTTGGCCGCTATGAGAATGAATATTTCTAAAGTCATCATCCCTCATCAAAATCAAAAAGACTTGGTTGAGATCTCAGATGAGTACAGAAAGAAGATTGAATTCATTCCCGTAAAGAATGTTCTTGAGGTCATTGAAATTGCTCTTGATGGATTTAAGTCTCCTGAGAAGAAGACGAATCCAAGCAATAAGAATGTCCCACCAATGGCAGCCTAAGAAACCGTCTTACTTGGTTATTTGCGACACCGTTTTGAGTTGAAAAAACTCACAGCCCACTATTGTTTAAGTTTGTGCTTTATACTAAAACCGCGAGGTTTTAAGCTTTCACTGAGCAGCAAAAGTGTCCAGCGGACAGTTTTGATGATTAGGAAATCTCTTTAAGCGTTAGCGCCCGGTCAAACAACTCCCCCACTTGAAAACATTTCCGGTAAAACGATATAATATTCAGAAGTTACAAAACTTAGAGAATAATATGTCTGAAAATGAACATCAACTTGAAAAGAAGAAATCAGTCTCATTAAAGATCATCGTCGTTGATGATTCAGAACTTTCAAGAACCACGATATCAAAAATATTAACTGAACAAGGTTACAACGTTGTTGCCACCGCCTCCAGTGCAAAAGATGCGCTTAAACAACTTGGTAGTGTCGATTGCAATCTCTTTATCGTTGATGTGGTAATGCCTGAAGTTGGGGGAATTGACCTCGTTAAAACTCTTATCGACCAAGGCTTTAACTTTAAATACATTATGATTTCATCTCTTGATCTCGACAATGTTGTGATTGAGTCGATTAGTAGTGGGGCTACAGATTTTCTAAAAAAACCTTTTAGCTCAAAAGAGCTTCTCGACTCTGTTTCAAGAGTCGAAAAGATCATGATCGAGGAACTTTAATCCTTATGTTTGGCTTAATTCTTGGAGGCCCAATGCTTAAGTTTTTCTTTAAATTCACTCTTTCATTTGCGGTTAGCTTTCTCATTCTTAACGTTCCTGTTGGAAAAAAAGAAAAACTCTTCGATCTTATTAGCGAACATTTTGAAGTTGATTATGAAGGCATGTATGACGGAGCAAAGAAAGGCCTCTCCAAGGGGAAAGACAAGGGTCTTGAGTTCTCAAAAGACCTTCTTGATAAAGTTCAAAAGTCTGGTGCAATTCAATCCAACTTAGAGAGTGAAAAGAAAAAGGTTTCACTTACTCCAACTGTTCAGGTTGAGCTTCATAAATATTCAAATGATGATGAAGAAGCAATAGACAAAATTCTGGAATAAGAAATTCATCATTCCCCAAAAGTGAAAACCCAAGCCATTAGCTTGGGTCCGCATTGATACCATTCGCAGGGGGGATAGCGATGATGTCACTGTATATTTTTATTATTAAATATTATTTCCACCAACAGCTTGAGACCTGTGAGAGTCATCTGTTGTATTAGACTTGTTATTTGCTTTATCAGCAGCAACAACGTCTGCCTTTGCAAGATACTCAGTGCTTAGCTCTTCATAAAGCTTCTCACACTTATCCACACCATGAGTCTCGTTACCACTAATAATGTCTGCTGCAGTAGTCATCTCTGCAAATACGTTAAAAGAAAAAACTAAACTTAATAATACAATTGCCTTTTTCATATCCTGTCCTCCGTTTCTAAAACCTCTTTCAATTTGTTTGCTTTAATAGTTGCAGGATGGATGCCAAAACCCATCCACCCCCCTCCCACTCACTTTCAATAACTTACCCCACCAAACTCCCAATCCCCCGACCAATCCCAAGTCACCCCCTTGGCACCTGTCCAAAAATTAGTCGAAAAGTGCCCAAAAAGTGCCAGGTACTTTTTAGATAATGTCAGAAACGAAATACATTGAATCAATGACTTAGAAAGCTTCTTCTTGAGCTTGGAATAGGATAGGTAGTCTAAATGCCTAGAACACCATTAATTAGAACAAACTCCTCCCCTTATCATGTCGTCACCAGATCAAATAACCGAGATTGGTTTTCCCTTCCAATGTATAAGGTCTGGTCAATCGCAAAACACTGCCTTCAAAAGGCCCATGAAAAGCATCCTTATAAACTCCATGCTTTCGTTCTCATGAGTAATCACTACCATATGGTTATTCAGACACTTAATTATGACCTTGATAAGGTCATGTTTGAGTTCAATAGGAGATTCTCTTTAATTCTTAAGCATGAGTCTGGGCATATTAATCGAAAGTTCGGCTCGAGATACAAATGGAGCCTAATTACTGAAGATCAGTACTTTATGAACGTTTTAAGGTATGTTTATCAAAATCCTCTTAGAGCGCGTATCTGCAAGTCTTGCGAGCGCTATCCTTATAGTAGCCTTAATCAAGCCGCGAGAATCCCAATAAAAATGGAAAGACAAAAGCTTTCTTTAGAATGGTTAAATGCTTATCTGCCTGAAAATGATGTTGAAATAACAAGAAAAGGCCTTAAAAGGCCTTTATATAGAAAAAATAAATCTGACTTTGTCTAAAAAGTACCTGGCACTTTTCGGAACCCTTTAGCCCGATAATCCTAATGACTTTGCTTTTGATCTAACGGCGTCGCACTCAGGAGTTGTCTTGCCTTTACACGCCTTCAACTGTGCTACAACCTGTGCCTTCTCATTCCCCCCTCTATTGAGAGTTTGGAACTGTCCATCATTTGGACAAGAAAATCCTGTTTGTGAAGTTCCTAGCATGATGAGCATTGTGAGTGATAAAAGCTTTTTCATATTCGTTCCTCATTTAATCTTCCTTAATTATACTTTCTTTTCTCTCTCACCCTTAAAACTCTGATCAAACTCATTATTTCAAGGGCTTATCCTATCTACCCTATGACCACTTTCCTGGTCATAAAGCGCTAAGCCCTTAATTACAGGCTTAGATTCACCCCAGCTGGCTTCACGATCGCAAGTAGCGATTGAAACGCCTGAGTCACCTGAATTGCCATTTTTTGTCCAGACTTAGAATCAACTTTCTTGATCTCACCATAGTTGTCATAAGCAACGTTGATTTTCCCAACACCACTCATCGCAATTTCAACTGGCTTTCCAAGTCCACCGTAAACAAAGCTAAGAGTCCTCTTTTTCTTTGTCTTTTTGCTGTAATCAACCATCTTTGTGATTCTTCCCTTACGATCGTAGAAAAGCATCACTGATTTTCCTTTACTACTAACGGCCTTTTGAAGGTTTCCTTTTTTGTCATAATCAAAGCTTGTCCAGCCTTTCTTATTGGTGACCTTCGAGATCTTGTTAAACTTTTTGTGATACTCAAGCTCAACATACTCACCCTTAGTCGAAGTCTTCTTAGTAAGGAGACCTTTTTCATTGTAATCAAATTGAGTAACGTGCTTCCCCCTGGTAATTTTAAGAGGAAGAGAACAACACTCAGAGTAGATTGTTTCTGTTTTTACATTGTTAACTTCAGTATAGATCCTGTATGTATAAAGTGATCCGTCTGGTTTCGCTTTAATTTCATACTCATACTTATTTCGAACAGGCTTTCCTGTAATCGATTTCTTTGTAACATAAGTCCAGTAATGACGATCAGGGTTCTCAGGATTGTCACCATACTCATACTTTGTCGACTGACCATTTCTGCTGATAATTTCTTTAACAAACTTTGTTTTGTCATCGTACTTGACCTGCATGTTAGTCTTATCAGTATAAGAGATCTTACTCATGTTGTAGTTTGTATCGTAACTGTACTCATAGATGTTTCCATCAATGTCTTTTGAATAGACAAGATTTACACCGTCGTACTTATAAAGAGTCTTTTTATCCCCTGCGGACCAGATATTCTTCACTCTGCCATTGGCATACCAAGAAAGGAATAGCTGTTTTGCTTGAGAGTCTTTAATAGACTCAAGGTTTCCATCCTTTTTGTACTTAAGAGTTACCTTATAACCATTTTTATTTACGATCTTTACAAGCTTTCCATCGTTATTAAAGAATTCTTGTTTTCCATCGTTATAAACTCTTTTATAACCCTCTTTAATCTTATGAACTTGTTGAAGTCCTCTTTGATTTGAATAAAGAACTGTTCCAGTCGGAACAGAAGCAATGACATGATACTTTCGAGCATAGGCTTGTCTGAACTCTTGATTGTTTTCAAGTTTTTTAAGAAGACTCTTAGCAACTTTGTCACTAACAGGAGCTCTCTTTCTCATCGCTTCTAGGATTTTCTTTGCAGCGTCTTTAGGGTTGATCGCTTTTTTAGGAGTAAATCGAGTATGAGCTCCAGCACCATTTTCATGAATGATTACTGAGCCATCCGCTGAAACTCTTAAGAAAGTTTCATAATCACTTCCCCATCCAAGCCCAAACCATCCCATTTCGGGTGACTTTGAATTGTAGGTTCGAATAATTTCTAAATCATTACCTCCCCCCGGAACAACTATATCTGAATAAGAGACATAATAGTTTCCGTTTTTGAGGTTCACTCCCGCTGAAACTGCCAGTGAAAAAAGTGCAAGAAACAACCCTAAAAATACCTTCATAAGTCCTCTCCCTAAAGGGGCCTATAATAATAACTCTAGTTATTTTATCGGTTTGATAAAAAAATCCTTTAACTCAAAATCAATAAATCTAACCCTTTACATCCCTATAAAATTAAATACTTATATTTTTATATTCACAATTTTCAAAATAACGATAATCCCAATGAGGTCTAAAAGCAGTGCTGCAACCAAAAGAGCAATCCCAACTGGATGAGTCACCATATTGAGCATTCCTTGTGGATCAGCAGCGGCATAAACCCCTGCCATTACAAAAGGCATGAGAGCAATCGTTATACCTTGAAACATTCCTTGTGCCGTAAACGTATCAATTTTTTGTTGGAGCCTAATTCTTTCGCGAATAACTTCAACAATCGTATCGAAAACTTCTGCAAGGTTACCACCGGTTTCTCTTAAGATATTGACTGATGAAACAAACATTTCATTATCTTCAGTAGGGATTCTTTTTACTAAACTCTCAAAACATTCTTCTAAAGGAACACCAATTTTATTTTGTTGAAGAATACCATTAAACTCTTGTGAAACAGGTGGGGAAAGTTCATCAACAACCATTCCAATGGCCTGAGGAACAGAAAGCCCTGCACGAATACCGTTGGCCAGTAACTGAAGACCATCCACCATTTGATTTTGATAAGCTTTAATTCTTCTGGCCACCATAAAATTGATAATTGGTTTTGGTACTTTGAAACCAAGAAACATCACAATCCCACCAAGCAAGACTCCGACTAACCACAGTCCAAAAGCTCCACAAAAAATAAGTGTTATCGCTCCTGAACCAACAGAAATCGAAAGGAGGAGATAAGTAATGTGTTCTTCTTTTACCTTTAAATGAAGAAACTCTAATTTCTCTAGAATATAACTTCGAGTACCAATGGTTTGATTTTCAATCCAAACAAAAAGTTCTTTACTGTAACGAAAAGTGAGAACGAAAAACAAAAAGCCTATTAGACCAATTAAGCCTCGTTCCCCAATAAGATTTAAAAAGCCAATCAACATCTCTTATCCTGTCTTTTTCTTTTTTAAGTCATTAGGGTTTCGCTTTTTTTGAGGAGCTTGCCCAGGTCTTGGCGCCGGAGGTCGATTTGGTTTTTCTCCAGATGGTCTAGGCCTTGGGGGACCTCCTCCAGGTGAGTTTGAAAAAAGTCCTCTTGGAATGTTATAGCCTTTTCTTTCAAGAGTTTCGATAAACTTAGGGATAAAACCACTGGCCTGATGCTCGCCAATGATCTTTCCATGTTTATCAATATCTCTTTGCATATAAAGAAAAATATCTTGCAAGGTCACAACATCACCCTGCATTCCACCAACTTCAGTAATATAAGTAATTCTTCTTGAACCATCATCAAGCCTTGAGGCTTGGATAATAAGATGAATCGCATTAGCGATCATCTCTCTAATCGCTTTAGGAGAAAGCCCTGCTCCAGCATATTGAACGAGAGTTTCAACACGCCCGATACACTCCCGGGGATTATTTGAGTGAACAGTTGTCATCGAGCCATCGTGACCGGTACCCATCGCTTGAAGCATATCAAGTGTTTCCCCACCACGACACTCTCCAACAACAATACGATCAGGTCTCATTCTTAGAGTTTGTTTTACAAGACAACGAATATCGATCTCTCCATCACCTTCAAGCGTAGGAGGCCTTGTCTCAAGTCTTACTACATGATCTTGAGGAAAGTTAAGTTCAGCTGAATCCTCACAAGTAATGATCCTTTCATCAGCTTGAATAAAACTTCCGAGGATATTAACAAGAGTTGTCTTACCTGAACCTGTTCCCCCACTAACAAGAATATTTCGATGTCCCTCAACGGCAATTCTTAAAAAATCGGCCATATTTTGAGTCAATGATCCAAACTTAACAAGGTCCTTCCAACCCAGACGGTCTTCGGGAAATTTTCTAATGGTAATCGTACAACCATCAAGGGCCACGGGAGGAATTACAGCATGAACTCTCGAACCATCACTTAATCTGGCATCAACATAGGGAGTTTTTTCATCGATACGCCTCCCAATAGGAGCAACAATTCTTTCAATAACATGAAGAACTTGGCGATCAGAAGTAAATGTAATTTCGGACTTCTTAAGATTCCCACCCATCTCATAATAAATTTTATCTGGACCTACGACCATAATTTCAGAGACATCTTTTCTTGCGAGAAGATCTTCTAAAGGTCCGAGACCTAAGGCTTCATCGAGAATTTCTTTTACAAGTCTTTGCATCTCGTCTCGAGAGTTTATAATTCCCTTAATCTCTTCTTTTCCTAAAATATCAACAACCTGCTTTCGAGTTTTTTCTTTAAGAATGACCAGAGCTTTAGGATCATTATCGTTGTCCTCTTTAAGGTCCATTGTTTCAACAAGCTGTTTGTGAACACGGCTCTTTAACGCCGTCCAAGCACTTTTCCCCTTACTGTCGTCGTCTCTAGAACTTCTTGCTCCGACATTCTCAGGCTTATTAATATTCGCAAGTGTTTTGAGAATATTGTTTTGAAGAATCTTACGAATAACTTCAGAAGCACCTTTGGCGAAGGCCGAGTTTTTTTGCGCAAGGACAGCCGGTTTTTTTGCACTTAAGGCCTGAACACAAGTTTGCTCGTCTTTAGGTACAACACTCAAAACAGGTTTTCCGATTGTTTTTGAAACAACTTCAGGTGTTACAGGATGCCCTTTGACATATTGGTTTAAAACCACATGGAGCATTTCTTTTGGAAACATTAGTGAAACCAGTTCGGCATAAAGCCTTTTGGTTTGGTTCATTGCCAAGATGTCAGGAGTTGTCACCAGCATGATCATGGTTGAATATTCCATGGCCTTTAAGGCCAGATCATTCAACTCACTTCCACAATCAATAATGGTTAAAGGATAGATTTTTGTAACACCCTTTAAAAAAACACCAAGGTTTTCAGGATTAATTGTACTTGATTTTGTTGGATCACTCGGCATTCCAATATAAGAGACACCTGAAGAATGAGTCTGAGCAAAGGTTGCAACGGATCTTGGATCAACCACTCCAGAAAACTCTGAAAGTTCTTTCACTGTTTTTTTAGGTTTAATTCCAGTAATAAAGTCCTGATCACCACTGGCCTTTTGGTCAAAGTCGAGAAGAAGAGATTTCTTCTTTGTATCAATCGCATAAGAAAACGCAAAGTTCGCCGCAAGTTGAGACTTACCAACTCCCCCTTTTCCACCAACTATGCTAATGACATATCCGGCCATAAAACTTTTATTTACCTTCTTCTTTGTCTAAACTTTCTCTTAATTTCCTCTGTTCCCTCTTCTGCTGATTCAATAATTTCAGGAGTGATAAACATCGCAAATTGAGATTTCTGATTGATATGAGACTTTGCTCTTAAAAAATTAAAAAGTGGTTGAGTTTGAGTCGATCCATCTGATTCCTGTTGGGCGCCTGCATCCGGATCACGATCAAAGTCCGTAGAAGTCAGTTTTTTTACCACTCCACCAACAACTGCAGAAGATCCAGATTTCACAACAATACTTGTACTAATTGAATTATTCTCCTGGACGATAGGCGTCCCAGCAAAAGCAGTGACATTTATTCCAAGATTGAGATTTACTTTTTCACCCGGAAGGATCGTTGGACCAGATCCATCCTGACCAGTTGTTCCTATACTTAAGTTAAAAGTAGCTTCCGCTCTCTCCGACCGTGTGAACTCTCCCGATCCCACCCCATAATTTTGAGTTGAAGACTTTGAGATGTTTGCAGGAGTCCCTTCTTTAGTAATAACAACACCAGATTGAAGAACTCTCGCATAACCAGCGTTTTTAGCGGTTGTAAGCTTTGGAAAAAGATTACTGATAAATGCCCCAAGAGTTCCTTCTTGAGACTGACTGGTAAGACCTCCATTTCCTTTTCCAATTTGAATTCCACCACCAGTTGACATCAATGGTTGCCATTTAAATCCAAACAAACGGTTATAGTCTTTAGTAAGTTCAACAAACTGAGCACTCACTTTAATAAGTTTCGGTATCTCTGGAGGCGACTCTTTCGGGTTTGCTGTAATGAAGTTTTCAATTGGCTCTTTTTTAACAGTTTGAACAGATCCCGTTCTTCTTGCAAGGGATTCAATATTATCTGGTAAATAAGCCTTTGCAATTTTAAATGCTAACGCCACTTGATCTCTTGAAGAAACAACACCCTCTAGCCAATACACTTTATTAACAACTCGAACAGTGACATCCTTCATTTGATATTCTTGAATCTGGTTTTGCATTTTCCTTGCAATAATTCTTTGAGTTTGCGGCGATAATTCCACAAGCCTTAAAACTTCAGGATAAGCATCGAGAACGGCTACGACTTTTCCAATATCATCGGGAACAACGATATAACCACCAACATAAACTTTATTTGCCTTAATCCCTATTTCTAAACCTTCAACATCACCTAAAAACTGCTTGAGTTCATTTACAACTTTTGATTGATCCGTTTCCGTGATGTTTAAAATATAGATTTTTCGAACATCACGAACTTTATTTCGAATAGTGACGTTGGTGTTTCCAGGTTTCAGAGGTTTAAAGACAATCTCTCGTTTATTGGGAATCAAGATCGTGCTGACGACTGATTGGTCTCCAATATCAAGCTTTGTATGAGGGGCAAAATCATATTTCATGATTTTATCGATTCCCACAACAAGGTCGACCTTTTCTTCGTATTGCTTATTAGGATTTGGAGTTTGTCCAAAACTTTTAAACGAGATGAAACAAAGTGAAAGGATGAAAACTAATTTCAATTTTATCTCCCAGTCCTTTTATTATTCTTTTGAATAAAAAACTGTTTCGCTTCAGCTGAGTCTTGATCATTGAGAACATCAAAAAGTTTTGTCGCTTGAATTCGAACCTGCTCTTTATCCGCATGATTACGAAGAGAAAGATAAAGCGGATAACCTGCATATTGCTGAATATAAATTAACTTTTGTGCCTGAAATGGAGTCACTTCCAAAGTCACTGTATTGTAATCAGCATAAGTCGAAAGGTTCATTTTCTTAATCACTTTTGGATATTTCACTCCAATAACAGGAAGTGAGTTTGTTAAACTCTTTCCGGTGGAGAGAACATAAACGTCTTGAAAAAGTGTCATCACTTTTTGTCGATCTTTCTCTCCATCGCTGTAGTCAATCGTTGCGATAACATCGACGCGGTCACCGGGCTTAATCAGCTTTCCAACGGCTCTAAGATCGTTCACGACCATAGCAATTGCACGCTTACCAACACTAACCTGCCTAGATAATCCTGTTTTTGCTCCAGGAAAAGTCACTCTTGGTTTTGTAATCTGCTCGCCTTTAAGAATTGGTACAGTAGCAACGGTTCCATCAACGTCTTTGATTGAACCAAAAGCGCCAGGAGATTTAAAAGAATTTGGAACGTTCATGACCGTAACTTTTGAGTCATCGATGAGTTCAAGCTCTTTGATATTCTGCTTGGCCACAACAACGGCTTTTTCACGACCATATCTTTTTGTGATACTCGCTTTTTGATCATCAATATAAGTGTTCACTAAGAACATTGCGAAAATGGCAATGAGAAGAGAAAGTGTAAACGCGCGTGAATTCATATGACCCTCATAAACTCAATAAATGTCGACACTTAAATAATAACCCTGAGTAGGGGAATAAGTTTTTAGGAGGCATATTGTGCTGGAAACCGAATTCTAGAGAAGATTAATCTGTTAAAACACAACTCGCCACAAGATTTGCTGAATAATTCACTGAATATTGGCCATTCGAAGCAATATAGTCGGCCGTACAAGTTCCATAGAAATTAAAAAGCCTGATAAAGCTAGTCTGTTCTTCAGCTGCAGGAGTTGGCTGTTCACATGTCTCATCAACATCTCCGCCAAAAAAACGGGAAACAGGATAGCAAGCCGCAAGTGAAGAAGAACCAGCAGTCCCCTCTTTTAAACGATAGCCAAAGGAATACATTCCAAAACTTCTAATATTTGCTGTTTGTTGTAACTGAACGAGGTCAGAATAATTTGGAATATAGGAGTCGTTACGAACATAATGCCAAAAAAAGCCTCTTAAAACTTTTTGCTGATTAATGGCACCATTAATTGAATTTCCAAAAGTCATAAGAAGAACAAAAAGAAAAATCACAAAAGGAAGAAAGATAATAAGCTCAAAAAAAGCCTGTCCTTCTTCAGAGTTTAAATTTTTTTTAACTTTAGCATCCATTATCAAATAAGGTCCTATGATTCTCGACTTCAGAAGCTCCCCCAGATAAACCCGAGGCCAAATTATTATAAAGATTTAGTATCTGCCCGTGACAATAACCTCTCCCAGGTTCTTTCCCTATAAAAGATTCTGAACGCATTCGAAGCTCTTCATCCCCGCCAAACATGGCCATAGGAGAAAAAGTTTTTTGAAATTCTGCCCACGCACCAACGTAAACTCTTCGACTCATTTCATTTTGCGAATTGAAATTTATCTTCCCATCAAAACCATTGATAAGATTTCGAATCTTAAAAAGATTAAATACTTTTCTTCCAAACCTCTCAGCGTCACCATGAGCACTTGAAAGATCATTATGGTTAAATTCGTGAGTGAGATAAGCCCGTGAAGCCGAAAATGTTGCATAATGAAGAGCGTAGCCTTCACCATAAATGAGAGTTGTTCTTAGCATTAGCATGACGAGACCAAAAATGATCGTAAAGCCAATAATAAACTCTATTGTGGACTGACCTTTTTGATTTTTACATTCCTTCCCAAATCTTTTCATTCTCTCACCTTGGATACTTTTCAAGAGGAAGAAAAAATCTTGAGTTTTGACCATTACACGGAGACTTACAATAAGATTCATGAATACCATTGTAGTCATAACGATCAGATTCTCTCGTTTGAGAATCTTCCATGGTTCCATGTCTGTAACCATATTGGATTTTTGTCGCGATCATTCTGAAAAATTGAGAATCATTTCCAAAGAAGCTTCGAAACTGATCACTTTTAAAAACAAGGTTGATGGCCGAGACAATAATAAGAAGGAGCAGAATGTACTCAATGACACTTTGACCAAGGTTGGAGTTTAGATCTCTAAATACTTTATTGATAAATTTGCTATCCATGCTAAAAAAACAACTGGGGCATACGGTACTTTACTTCCTAATTTAAAATACACTGACTTGAGTTTCCCCATGTAGAGTTCCATTTTAAGTTCATTTCGTCTTTTTACCAAATTTATAAGAAGAAAAACAAAACCGACTAAAACACTCAGCAAGATAATCTTATTGAGAAACACCAATTGATCAGTCTTTGGTAACAAAAGAAAAAAAGTTGAAATGAACTTCACATCTCCTGCTCCCATAATTTTTAAACTAAAGAGCCCAAAACCCACGACCAAAAAACCAAGGGGGACAGCGAAATGCTTTAAAGAAAGAACATAGGACTCCTTCCAAAAAAGAAATAGCCCTATCGTTAAAAGAATGTTTGCAATAGACCAATAGTTCGAGATCTTTTTATATTTAAGATCGATTAAACTCACAAAGAACAGTTCAAGTGTTAAAAATATTTCGAAGAGTTGAGTCGAGCTCATTTGCTTTGCTGATTCTCATAAGCATCGCCCATACAGTTTGTTTTACAATACCCTGATGATAAATGCTGGCTTAGATAATAGGACAACCTCGTTGAAGAGTCCTCCATGAAACCAGCAATTGACTTCACAAAGCTCACCCCAATTAAAGACATAAATGCGAATAATAGAATGTATTCGATCGTGGCCTGACCGGAATTTCGGAAGGTTTTTCTCATAGTTTCAATCTAACCTAAGTTAAAAAACTAGGCCAGATACGGAAACTATTAGCTTACTGAGCGTCTAGCTCGTCAACAAATGAGTTGGTCTTGTCAAAGACACTATCTGTGATGTTCTCGAGTTGCTTACCAAGTTTTTCTCTAAACTTGATAACAATCATAGCAACAACAGCAACAAGCAAGATGTACTCTGTTGACGTTTGCCCGTCCTCATCTCTCAAAAAGCTAAGGATAAGACTTTTCATATCTCGTTCTCCTACACCTAGATAATTCAGTGTTTCTGATAGAACTTATCGGAATCTCTTAGTGATTCTTTAGGTCCAAACAGAAATACTTGAATATCTCCCTCCATCATACCGCACAAAGTCAAAAAATCCTAAATTGATCCCCGACCAATCAGAATTTCAAGTATTTACAAAGTCAAGTACTGTAAAAAAAGCTGTACTGCTGCTCAAAATGGGCACTTTCGGTGTATAGTAGAGGAAGTGGAAGTAGGCTCCCGGACAAGTGTTTCCGCCCTACAATATTATTGAGGGAAGCGGTCCCTGATCACGGTGAGCAAGCTCACATGAATAGAGTGAGAAGCCTAAAGTGGTTATTAACTGCGGCCACCTGCTGTTTAGCGGGCGGAATCCTTAAGGTGGAGTCTACTTTCACTGCTTTTAAGCTCTAATAAGTCCTCTCATTCATTGACATCCCTTCCCACTCGTTGCCAAAATATTGATATGTATAACTATCAAAACGAAACACAAAGTACGAAATGGATTGAAAACCTCGCGATCGAAGAGATCAACATGGAGGAGACCGGAGTCATCAATATGGATGATCACCTCAATCCAGAATTTTTTCTCGAAGAAGCTTCAGTCAGTTTTATGAATGAACTTCGAGAGAAGTTTGATGTTTTCGTGACAAAGTTCAACGAACTTCGTGGTCATGAATCAAATGCCACAATCAAAGTTTTTAAAATTTCTAATACAGTTAACGACTTTATGCTTTTTAGAAATTCATTAAGATTGATTTTTGCAAGAAAGGCCAAAGATACAATTCAAGTTCATTTTATCTCTAATGGTAAAGATCTCTACTCTGCTCGCCTTAAAAAAGGTGAATCAACTTTTAGAGATTCCTCTCATGAGATTAAAGCAATCGTTGGACCTTTCAACGACATTCGCTGGCTTTTTCAAGGAGAGCCCGTCGATCAAGATGCTTTAGTGAGACATTATCTTTCGGAATTTATTCGAAACTCTGCTCAATAACCCTTTCATATCGAGCTTTCAATCTCGACTAGATATAAGTAATTCGAGAACTTCCCTGGCTTCTTGCTGACTTTGTTTTCTTAATACCGTTAAGTCTCTTAAACGTAATTTCAAGAGATTCTTTAATGGTTGGCATCTTCACTTTTAAAAAACTCTCTACGTTAGATACATCTAATTGAAAATAAAGTTCTTCTGAAAGTTCATCAGTATCTTCTGTTCGAATATAGGGAAAAGACCATTTTCCTGAAACCATTGAACCTAAATCTTCATCAAAGACTTCAGCATAGGTTTGAGCAAACTCATAATGAGTCATAATGTCTGATGAACAGATTTGAAAAAGTCTGTTGCTGAAATCTTGTTCAATCGCAAGCTTAATCACCGCCCCAAGAAAATAAACATCAAGGAATCCATGCTTGATTTTATTATCAAGAATGAACTTTTGATTAAAAGCCGCCTTCCTTTGAAGTTTTTCAAAAAAAGTATAGCGGTTCATGGCAAGGGATCTTCCATAAAGTAAACTTGAACGGAAGATAATATAATTTAGTGAATTCTTTTGAAGATAAAACTCTGATGCCGCTTGAGTTTTCCCATAAACAGTCAACGAATCGGGAATATCCATCTCCATATATTTTTTCTTCTCTCCACCAAAGACATAACTTGAGGAGAGATAACAGATCCTGGCTTTATAGCGTTCACAATATTCAATGGCATTAATAAGCCCACTGGTATTAAGGGCCTCAGCGATATTTTCAGTATGAGCACATTCCGCAACCGTTGCTAAACCAGCACAGTAAATCACAAAGTCAGGCCTTGCAGCATAGACTGCCATTTGAACTTCTTCTTTTGTTAAAACATCACAGGGAAAAGTTGTGACTCCATCAACTTGGACCTTGGTTTTTTGATAAGTCCCATAAACTTTAAAGTCGTTCTTAAGATATTCAGCAAGGTTTGATCCCACAAAAGATGAGATACCGATAATCAAGACTGTTTTGGTATGTTTTTTCTTTATTTCCACGTCTAATTGTATCAAATTAACGTGCACGGGGTTGGTATTTTTAATGAGAAAACAAAAAAAAGCCCCCGGTCTGCAGCAACCGCTCCGTAGCAAAGGTTGCCAGTGGCAAGCTTTGAAACGTCGAGCGGACAAATGATTTCGTTCAGAAATCAGATAAAACTAAGAGTATTGTTAAAAATTCAGAGCTGTTTAATCAGCTGGCACTTATTCCGATCACTTTTCGAGCGGACAGATGGTTTCGTTCAGAAACCAGATAAAACTTAAAACTTTTTCAGATTATAAAATAGAAAATAAAAACAAAAACCGAAGGTTTTTGGCTCCGCAGGTGACCAGGAAGCGTTAGCGCCCGGTCTTTATATATTCATTCTCGGAATACTGATTTGAAAAACGAAAAAAAGCCCTGGCCTCATTCGAGGCACTGGGCTTAAAAGGTGGTATAAATTTAAAACGTTAGCCTAGTAACTTCATTGCCATGTTAGGCATCTGGTTCGCTTGAGTAAGTATCGACATCCCAGATTGTACGAGTATATTGTTTTTTGCCATGTCGGCACTCTCTTGAGCGATATCCACATCACGGATACGAGATTTCGCAGCCGATAGGTTCTCGTCGCTAACCGAGAGATTGTTAATAGTCGATGACAATCTGTTTTGTGTCGCACCCAATGTCGAACGAATACCGTTGACCCTAACAAGTGCATCATCCAATCGTTGGAGCGCTGTTTGCGCACCTTGCTTTGTAAATACTGTCTCTGCAGTAAGTCCCAATGACTCGAGTGTTGCTGAGTTATTAACCCCATCAAACGATAAGCGATCGAGTAAAGGATCGTTCTTGACTCCGATTTGGAATTCAAGAAGTCCGCCTGTTCCATCGAGAAGCTTGATTCCATTGAATTCAGAGCCTCTTGCGATACGATCGACTTCCTCTTTAAGCTGTTGGAATTCTTTGTCGCTGAAGCCTCGCTCCTGAACACCGATGGTGTCTGAAGCGGCTTGAACAGCAAGTTCTCTAAGTCGAATGACGATATTAGAGATTTCTTGTAGTCCACCTTCTGCAACTTGCACCATTGAGATAGCATCGCTAGCATTCCTCTTTGCTTGTCTTCCTCCGCGGATCCTAGCTTTTAATTGTTCACTAATTGCCAAGCCAGCGGCATCATCTGCGGCACGAGTTATTCTCTCACCCGATGATAGTTTTCTTAAGTTATCGTTTAATTTATTATTGTTAATACTCAATGATCTCTGCGCTGCGAGCGAGGGAGCATTTGTATTTATTCTGATTCCCATAGTTAATCTCCTCTAAACATAATAAACCTCCTGTTTCGTAATCGAACTTCCTTGTTCGATGAATTCATTAATAATCGTTTTAAACCTAATAAACCTTTTTATATTCTTAGCAGGGTTTGTTTTTCTAATTCATTAACCTTGTGAGGCCGAATTAATGAGTGTAAGAGCGTTTCGAGTACTAGCATTCGCTTGTGCAAGAACTGAAGTACCAGCCTGCATAAGAATGTTGTTTCTCGTTAACTCCGCAGTTTCAGCAGCGATGTCTGTGTCTCTAATACGTGAGTTCGCAGCTGATAAGTTTTCTACACTCGTAGCGATGTTATTAATTGTTGACTGTAGTCTGTTCTGAAGAGCACCAAAGTCAGCTCTAATCCCTGAAACAGAGATAATTGCCTGGTCAATTGAGGCCAGCGAGTTTTGTGAGCTAATTTTATCTGCAACTGAAGCAAGATTCAGTCCAAGAGCAGCAACGTTAACGTCAGCACTTGAAGCGTCGAACGTTAAACGGTCACTTATAGGATCGTTTCTCGTCCCAATCTGAATATCAAAAACAGCACCAGTACCATTAAGGAGTGGAACTCTGTTGAATTCAGTTGAATTGGAGATACGATCAACTTCTGAAGTAAGCTGTTCAAATTCAACGTTCAAAAACTTTCTTTCCGTTGGGCCGATAGTGTCTGAAGCGGCTTGAACTGCTAGTTCTCTAAGTCTAATTAAGATGTTTGAAACTTCCCCTAAGGCACCTTCAGCAATCTGAACTAGTGAAATACCATCCTCGGCGTTTCTTTCTGCTTGTTCTAGACCTCTAACTTGAGCTTTAAGGTTTTCCGAAATTGCCAGACCGGCAGCATCGTCACCAGCGCGGTTGATACGCTGACCTGAAGATAATTTCTCCAAGGCGTTGTTCATAGCAAGTCGCGTTCCCCTCAGATTTCTCTGAGCGTTAATCGACGCTACGTTTGTATTAATTCGAAGTCCCATGGTTTCCTCCTTGAAATTGGGTCCTAATAAACGTCCTGTTTACTAGAGGGATATGTGAAATCCCCTTCAGAAAACCTATCGTTGTGTTAAGGAGAAAGTTTTATATATAATTACGGAGGGGCAACTTTTGCCGATGAGAGGATTTATTAATGCAAACAAAAGTCTTAAGACTCAGTGATAGAGCAGAGTTTGGCGATCAAGTCATTCAAGCGATGGAACGAGAATTTGGCTATGATCCAGAGAATAAGGCCATAACAGACTTTTTTCCTCTTCTTAATTCTCATAATTTTTCAAATAATTTCATCCTTATAGAGGAAGAAACTGAGACTTTAATAGGTCACATTGGAACAAAGCCTCGAGTTTGGAGCATTGGTGGTGTCGAGTTCCCTATTGTTCTTATGGGAGGCATCTTTATAGACAATAAATTTCAAGGTCATGGCCTTTTTCGAAACTTCTTTCAAGAAGTCCTCTCCCTTATAGATCCCAATACCCTCTTTAGTATTCTTTGGAGTGACAAAATGGATCTTTATAAGAAGTTTGGCTTCATTGAACTTGGTGGCCAGATTCAAGCCCAGGAACACTATAAAGAACTTGAAGACTATAAAAAAGTCTCTCAAAGAGATCTTACTGATGAACAACTTAAAGAAATTAAGTCTCTCTTTGAACAAATGCATTCAAAATGGCTCATGCCCCATCGAACTTCTGAAGACTGGAAAGAATGGCAAAACGTAGAATCAGCTTCTTTATACATAAAAGAAGAAAATAAAAGAATTGTTTCTTATTACTTAAAAGACAAAGGCCAAGACTTAAAAGATATGATTCACGAAATTGGAATCGATCAAAGTCTCTTTGAAACAGAACTTTTAAAGTTTAAAGATAATCGCTCATGGATTCCCATGCAGCTTTTTCAATTGGATGAGACTTTCTTTCAACTTCAAGTCTCTTGCTTGGCTAAAGCAATCAATCAAAATGTTGTACAGAAGTTTATCGAAGTTTTTTGCTCTTCAAAAATTAAAGTTCTCGAACTTTTAGAAGATTCAATAATCAAAGTTGAGATACAAAATGAGGTTTTCGATTTTCACATAGAAGACCTTTTGCAAATTATCTTAGGGCCGACTGTGGTTGATGATTTTCAGGGTAATTTCAGAGGACTCTATTTTCCTGGGATTGATAGCATCTAGGGACCACCTTCACGTAACTGCTCAATAAATTGTTGAGCGGTTATACTGAATAATTTCATACGGCCCTA
>JBMYPC010000054.1:0-19388 GCA_049599895.1 Bacteriovoracaceae bacterium
TACAAAACTTCCGGCAACAAGATTGTGGGCGCCGGCTTCATAAAGCTTTGAGGCATTTTTATCGTTCACTCCGCCATCGATTTGAATCATAAAAGAATTTCCAACTCTTTTAGCAATTTCATGGGCCTGAGTGATTTTATTATAAGTATTTTCAATAAACTTTTGTCCGCCGAAGCCAGGTTCGACTGACATGATCAGAAGAAGGTCGATGTTTTGATAAATATCGTCAGTAAGTTCTTCAAGTTCTGTTCCTGGCTTTATAGATATCCCAACGGAAGGAAAGTGTTTTTTTGCTTCTTGAATAAGTTCAAGAGAGTCATCTTCCATAGCTTCAAAGTGAAAAGTAAAATTGTGAACTCCTGATTCTTTTAACTCTTCCATGTGAAACTCTGGGTTTTCCACCATAAGATGGGCGTCTAAAATAAAAGGAAGTTTTTTAGAAATAAGATCAACGATAGGTCTTCCAAAAGTGAGATTTGGCACAAAATGCCCATCCATAATATCAAGATGAAGCCAAAGATCTTTTCTTGGTGTAAATTTTTGAAGGTCTGATTCAATATTTAGAAAGTCACAAGAGAGAATACTAGGGGCTACAATTTTATCCATACTTCAGGTCTCCAGGCTTTAAGAAATTTCAGTAATTTCAAATTGATCAAGTTTATCTTTGTTCCCGTTAATAAAATCTCTATCTGTTGTGGCCTTTTTTCCTTCAAGCTGGAATTGATCCAAGTGAAGAGTAAAGTCTTTGCAGCCAATAAGAAATTCACCTGTTTTAAATGAGATCTCCCCAGGGCCTAATGTTTCTTTTGCTTGGCTAAAGCCTAAGACCTTGACTCTTTTTCCATTCATCCCAAAAAAACAGCCTGGCCATGGTGTAAAAGCCTTTTTACGAGACAAGATCTCTTGAAAGGTCATTTCTTTAAAGTTTATAGCGCCTTCATTCTTTTTAATTGAAGGGGCAAATGAAATACCAGCAGGGTCTTGCGGGGTTGCTGAAAGACTTCCCTCAATAAATTGGTTGATGAATTCAAATGTTGAAATACCTGCGAGAAACTTTAGCTTCGTATAAAGAGAAGCAGAGGTTTCATCTTCATCGATAACGCATTTTTTAAGATAGTACACATCTCCAGCGTCCATCTCCTTCACCATTTTTTGAATGGAGACACCGGTTTCTTTATCATTATTGAGAACAGCATATTGAATTGGAGCTGCCCCTCGGTATTTGGGAAGAAGTGATGTGTGAATATTAAAGCAGCCTTGTTTAGCAAGAGATAAGGTTTTTTCAGAGAGAAACTGAGCAAAGGCCAAGACAATAAAAAGATCAGCATCTTGAAATTCACTTTCATCAACTTTATTAATGCTCTCAGGCTGAATAAAAGGAATTTTATTTTCCTTAGCGTATTCAATAACTGGAGGATCCGCGAGTTTCATTCCACGGCCTTTTTTTCTCGAAGGCATGGAGACGACTTTGATAAGATCAACTTTTGGATGATGGTAAAGAGCTTCGAGCGTAGGGATCGAAAAATCAGGTGTTCCGCAAAAAACAACTTTTAACTTGTTCATCTAGGATGTCACCATTTTCTTTTTAAGTTTTAAAAACTTCTTTTTTAAAAAACTTTGCTTAAGCTGGCTTAGTCTTTCAAGAAAGACGACACCATCAAGGTGATCGTTTTCATGCTGTAGGCAGACAGCTAAAAGTTCATCCGCTTCAAGGATTTGTTCATTTCCTTCAAGGTCTTGAAACTTAACCTTCACAGACTTTGCTCTTTTTACAGTTTCGTAAACACCAGGAACACTAAGACAACCCTCTTCGTATTCGTAGTTTCCGTCTTTTTCAATGAACTCAGGGTTAATGATAACCATTGGTTTAAAGTCTGAAAGACGAATTTCAGTTTCATCGTTAGCACCGGTGACTTCTTCACGGTTGTATTCAATATCCATGACAAAAAGTCTTTTGGAAATTCCCACCTGAGGTGCTGCAAGTCCAATTCCTGGAGCGTGATACATGGTAAAAAGCATATTTTTCACAAGCTCTTTAAGTTCATCATTAAATTCTGTAACCGGTTCGGCCACCTTTTTGAGAACAGGTGCTGGATACGTAAAAATCTCGAGTTCTTCACCTTCGAGGGTGTAATCTTTTAGATAAATATTGTCGTGAGTCATGACAGGATTTATAGCATTTCTGGATGTTTCAGTCCATCAAGCGCGATGCGGTAAGTATTGATTATTTGGCCTTGGGCTTAAACAGGATATAGCTATCTTTTAACCTATCGGAATTTCTATTTCGGAGGCTATAAATGAGATCTTTAAAGCGGATTTTTCGCTTCCAAACGGGCCAGACCTGTTGAATGTCGACCATCTGCGCAAGCTCAAATTGCTTAAAGTGATACTCGGTAAAAATAAAATACGTGTCTTTATATTTTGCTAAGCGAATGAAGCGGTGAACGTTGTGATAAGCGATTGAACGAACATCACCTTCGAGGACTTCTTCAAAATAATAATTCTTCTTAAATATGGTCATAAGGTTAGCGTTGCCCATTTTTTCAATTGCATCGTTTGGGATTTTCGGAAGAACAAAGTTTGGAATCAAAAGTGACCACGTAATGGAAAGGGAAAGAGTAAAGATGAGAACTTTTTGATTTTCTGAAAGCTTTTTTTGAAAGAAGAAGAGGCAAAGAACGATAATTGCAAGGCTTGAGAGAAATATACTTGGTTTAAAGAAGCTTGGGTCAATAAGTGCGGCAAAAAGAAGAATAGCTCCGAGGAGAGCATAAAAAATCATTCCGACATATTTCAAAAGATGTTTTTTGAAAAAATCAAATGCTGGTTCTATGAGAATGAGAAAAAACGGAAGTGCGGGAATTGCGTAATGATGAGATCTTTGCGAGGGAATAAACCACAACAAAAAGAAAACAATGAAACTTGCAAGAGTAAATTTATAAAAAGTTGAGTTCTTTTGAATTTGCCTGAGAGCGATGATGCGATTGCGAAGATTTTTATTGAAGACAAAAAGAAGTGAGAATGACCAGGGGATTGAAAAAAGAAAGATTCCCTGAATAAGCTTCAAAGGTGAATAGCTTTGAGATTTAAACTTACCTAGGTTTTCTCGTAAGAAAAAATAATTGATGAATTCATCTTTAAAGTGAAAGTAGCAATAGAGATACCAAAGAGAAGCGATTGCGAGTGAAGCAAAAAGGATCTTGCTGACATGAGAGATATTTTTAAGATTGATGAGAGATTTATTAAAAAGAAAATAAACTCCTAGTGCTCCAAAGATCATCGCATAGCTCACAGGCCCCTTAACAAGAGAGGCCAGAGCGATAAAGAGGACACTAAGCCAAAAGTCTTTTCTGTTATTATTGTGAATTGAGAGGTAGAGGTAGAGCATACTCAGAAAGCCTGTGAGGCAAAGTGGCATTTCAAGCATATAAATTTTTGCATATCGGAAAAACCCAAAACTACAAGAGAAAATTAAGAACCAATAGAAGCGTGATTTTTTTGTGATCCCTGAAAGAAGACCTGATGCTAAATAGGTGAGGCCAAAGGTCATACAAACAATGGAAAGTCTTGCGGCAAAGAGATGGTCACTCTGAAAAATCATGGCAAAGGGAAAACTTAACCAAAACCCAAATGGTGGTTTCGACCAATGATATTCCCCATTATAAAGAGGGAACATATAGCTTTTCGCTTCAAGCATTTCTTTTGAAATTTTGAGATAAAATGTTTCCGTGCCCTGTCTGATGGCATCGATATCCCAAATCCCAAGAAGGTAGATGATGAAAATGACAAAATAAAAGAGAGTTTCTCTTTGTATGTTTCTCGGTAAGTTCTTCGTCATTTAAGTCCTCGCCGTTGATACATAATAAAAGCAACGATGACACTAAAGAATACCGGAATAATGAAGCTTGCAATATAAGGACTCAAGTTTCCACTAGTTCCCATTTCAAGAAAATAAGAATTCACAAGCCAAAAACACATGGTGAAGGCAAAGACGATGGAGATGTTCTTTCCAAAAGAGCTGTTTCGACGGTTAGGGTTAAAGGCACCAAGTCCTGCGATAAGAGCAAAGACGATACAAGTGAGAGAGGTAGAGACCTTACCAAGTAAGAGCATCATATATTCAGATGTTGAAATTCCCGAATCATCTAAGTTTTCAATATAGGAAATTAAGTTAAAGAAATTAAGTGTCGTAATGTCGGCTTCAATTTGTTTGAAGTTGAGAGGGGACTCGTTGAGGGCAAAGTCCATTTCTTCAAACTTTGAATGCATGGGAAAATTATTGCTATCAAGAAGTGAAACGACCTCGCCATTTCGAAAGGTCCAATAGTTATGACTTTTGTATGAAGCCTGTTCTGCTGTAATGATTTGATTGAGTCTATGATCTCTAAAAAAATATGCAGAGAGACCACGAATGGTGAGACTTCTTTTGTCGAATGATCGAAAAGAAAAAAAGTATTCATCTGTTCGATACCAAATTTTTCCACTACCGATCGTACTTGTATAAAGGCCTTTTCCTTTGAGGTTTCGAAATTTTTTATCAGAGTCAAGAATGAGCTGACCTCTGTATCGTTTGGTGTAGGGCTCAATAAATCCTAGAGTTACAAACTGAAGAGCGGCAACGGCAAGTGAAGCATAGAATAAAAGAAGAAAGAAGGATTTACGGTCAAAACCACTGGCAAAGATTGCGGTGAGCTCATTGCGGCTTTTAAGTTTATTGATAGAGAAAAGACTTGCGATGAGACAGCCAATAGGAAAGATCTTAGCTGAATGATTCGGAAGAGAGATAAGATGATTCAAAATAACATCAACAGCTGAGACATTTCCTCGCATAAGGCCAGAGATTAAATTGGCAACAGTGAGTAGCACCAAAAGAATAGCGACTGCAAGAAGGAAAAAGCGAAACCATTCTTTAAGAATGAGATATTGAATTTGCCTCATTCTTTTTTCCAGTAATATGACGAAGAATGATTCGAATCATAGGAATGAAAAGGAATCTTTTTGTCATACTTGAGAGAGGTTTAAAGAGATCATTACAACGAATCAAAAGTGGAGAAACAAAATAATAAGCATTAAATAGTTTTCTCCAAATCTTGGAATCGATTTTAGTCGTTCGAAATCCTCTTAAGGCTATAACCTCTGGACTTGTTTCACCAAAGCAATAGGTGGCGACATAACAGCCTTTAGAGGCAACTCGAAGTTTTTCGTAGGTCTCTTTAAAAATTCCCACATTTCGAGGGAGTCTCTTTTTAATATACTTTCGAATAATATCTGAATTGAGTCGTTGATATTTAAAGCCGATGGAAAACTTCACAAATTGATTGAGACATCTTCTCGCTTCATTAATTGTCTTTGGGTTTTTATCATAGGCTTTGGCAAGATCCCAATAAACGTGGCTAATAAGAAGAAGTTCAGTGAGATCTTTTTGTTTATCAAATAGTTTTGGTGAAAGATTTTCTTCTTTCACCTCAAAATAAGTTTCGAGGGCCTTAAGGTAGGTCAGATAGTTTTCAACTGATTTTGAAATTTCATTTTTAGCTGCATGTTCTTGTCCACGACGAAGATGTCCAAGTCGGGTTTGATAAGCCGCTCGTATAATTTCCTTTGAAAGTTTTTCTTCTCTTTCTTTGGATGTAACCATTCGTTAAAACCGATAAGAAAAGGAAAATGAAGTTGACCTTAAGTTTTGGGCTTGAACACTCGAATCAACAATGGAGTAAGTCTCAACATTTTGATAGGCAAGATCAAAGCTAAGCTTTGGTTGAACCCAACTCACACCAAGTCCAGATGTTCTCTCTTCGACAGAAGTTCTCTTTCTTGAAAAACCACCACGCAAATAAAAATCACTCAGGAATTGAATCTGTAGCGCCATACGATAAAGAAAGTTTTGATTGAGGTTCTCAGACTTATAAAGGGATCCAATGTCAGCCATTAACATAAAATGCTTTTTAAAGATGTATTGAGCTCCAAGAATGATATCGTCTTCAAACGGGTCTGATTGAGTGACGTCTTCAATAACAACTCCAAGAGTAAAGTCTGGTGAAACAATATGAGTCACCCCAAGATTTACGTTTTTGTATGATTCTTTATTGGAATTTCCACTGAGAAGTTCTGTATCTTTTATATAATTAAAGTTTAAACCAAAACTTGAGTTTTCAGAAACTGCTGATGCCATAGCACCACTAATTTTTTGTCTTGCTGTTTCTCCGTCTTCGTCTTTATGAAAACCTGCGGCACCCTTAAAGGAGCCTTTCGCATCGGCTGCGATAATTGAGAAAGAGTCTCCGTCTTTTTGATCCGTATCCAAGTTTGTCAGTTTGTTTTTTTGATAGAAAAAAGATGAGTCTCTAAAGAAGGCAATTGAAGCGGGATTTAAAACGATGGCCTCTTCAAGAAGTATTGAACCAACTCCTGTTCCGCCCGTTGAAACAAGTCGCGTTGTACTTTGTGGTCTAATTTCACTATAGCTTGGTTTTATGTATACTAAGATGAAAAAAAGTGCTGAAATGAATAGTCTAGTGTTGGTGTTTTGCATTTTTTACTCCATTAAAATCAAGGTTGATTATATATGAAGATTCGAACTGCTGTCATCCCCGTTGCTGGTAAAGGTACTCGCTTTCTTCCCGCTACGAAACAGACTCCCAAAGAAATGTTACCGATTTTAAATGTTCCTATGATTCATTACATTGTTGAAGAAGCCGTTCAGTCAGGAATTGAGAAAATCGTTTTCGTGACTTCTACAGGGAAGCATTCAATTGCCGAGTATTTTGATCGTAATTTTGAACTGGAAGCCTTTCTCGAAGAGAAAGGAAAGGTTGAGTTAAAAGAACAAGTAAAAAATATCGGTGAAATGATAGAAATTGTTACTGTTCATCAAAAGGAACAACTTGGACTTGGTCATGCCGTTCTTTGCGCTGAAGGCGTTGTTAAAGATGGAGCTTTTGCAGTCCTTTTGGGTGATGACATGGTTTTATCTGATGATCCCAATCTTCCTCGTTGTACTAAACAATTATTAGATTATTCGGCTCAAAATAATGGGGCCAACGTTATTGGAGTAATGGAAGTTGATCCAAATCTCACCTATAAATATGGAATTGTTGATGGTGAGAAGGTCGATGATCGTGGGATCAAGATGAAAAGGATGGTTGAAAAGCCAAAACCAGAAGAGGCCCCAACCAACCTTGCGACACCCGGAAGATATATTCTGAGGCAGGAAATTTTTGAAATTCTGAAAAAGACACCTAAAGGTGTAGGTGGAGAAATTCAACTAACAGATGCCATCAATGAAATTTGCAAGCAAGGAAATACCTATGCCTACAAATTTGAAGGTGAGAGATTCGATACAGGCTCATTGCCAGGCTATCTTAAAGCGACGATTCACTTTGCGATGAGAAACCCTGATACAAAAGAAACAATGAAAGAAATTCTTGAGAGTTATTCTTAAGTGAGGATTTATGAAAAACTTAGTTTTTAGTTTGATCTTAATTTTTTCAACTAACGCGTACCCAGCTCCTGCTGTCGAAGGTCTATTCAGAGGGGGAAGTAATCCTCTTAATATTTATGATTGGAGTGTTTTTCGTTTAAGAGTGACTAAAACAGTAAAGGCACAAGACAATCAGAACCCAGAACCAGAGATTCCCCTTTCGACTCAAGATGAAACTCGTTACGTAAAGGTTCTTTTTACGACTTCCAACCAAAACAAAATTAAGTTTATTCAAGTAGACTACGCTTCACCACAGATGAGAAAAAATGAAATTCTTAAGGTGACAACATTTGGTGATCTTCTTCGAAAATCAGAAGAAATTCTTGAACCTGAAAAAATTCTCTTTTTCGGTTTAATTCACTCTCTTGCTAACGCAGACTCAAGATTGATCTCAAAACTCTTGAAAGTTTACTCAACGGACTTTCAAAAAAATAAAGAGCTTCTCGATAAAGAAAAATTGGCCCTCTATGAAAGTTACAAGCAATACCTTATTGAGACGCCAAAAAAAGAAAGAGCAGAAAAGCCATCGCCGATGAAGCCAGAAGATATCGAAGAATATAATGTTGTAAAAGAAACTTTAAAGAAGCCTCTTTATATACCTACTAATCAAGTGAAGTTAGTTTCAAAGAATAATCAGTATTTTTGGAGAGCTGGAATTGATAACTTTGAAGCCTACTTCACAGTAAAAGACCATTTTTTTAGAGAGCTAAGACTCAATACTCCGCAGGGAGAGGTCGCAGTCAGAGGGAAAAACTATAGAAAAATGTTCAACAATTTTGCCCTTCCCAGTCATTTCACTATAAAGGACGCCTTTGGTGGGGAATATTCAGTGGAAGTTAAGAATTTTCAGCAGTTTGGAAAGACATCCGGACAATATTCCAGGCTCTTAAAGCAATATCAGGTTAATGGTGATCTCGCCTTTGAATTCAGTCCTAATTCAATACTTTTCTAGTTTTCTCAAAAACTTCTCCTACCGTACTAAATTTCTTTTTAAGACATTCCGATACTTAAGTTGAGAAAGGATTAAAATAGCTAAAAATAGGAAGCTGATTATGAAACGTTTACTCACCTTAACCTTTATTCTAATGAGTTTTTCTTCTCATGGAATTAACTTCAACAGTAAGTTAAAGCCAAGTGTTGGGACAAAACAGATCGATAGAGGGCAAACTCCAAAAGGAACTGGTCTTAGAAGTAAAGCTTCTAAACTTGATTCTACCCAGATGGCCTGTGCTCCAGAGAAAGATGGGTATGTGAGTTATAATTTCTTTCTTAATTTGATGAATGAAAGTAAAGAAGTTTCTTATAACAAAGAAACTGGGATCCTCTCTCTTCCTTCTTATATTTCTGGGGACGGCTGTTTTGAAGCGATTGCCGGAGCTCAAGTCACTGATGCCATCAGAATCAGTGATAGTGAAAACGTTAAGTATAATTTTGTCACTTTAAAAAATGGAAAAGATCTAAGTTGGGAGCATATTTCAAAAGAACTTAAAGCGCCTTTGAAAAAAGATGATGGTAGTGAATTAGACCCAAAAGTTCTCTCAAAAAATCAAAAAAGACAAAAAGACATTTCTTGGTTTAAAAATGTGAAAATCGGAAGCCTTGAATATGATGAAGCTGAACCAGGTGAGTTTGGAAGACAGTGGGACAGACTCTCTGAAGAGCATAAGATTATGGCCTGTCTAGAAGCGAAAGGAAAAATTGTAGAAGACAGTAGCGGTGATTATGTTCTTGGTAATGATATTAAGCCAGCTGACATTGAAGATGTGAATACTTTCACATTGAGTACAGATAATGGTGGTGATGAAATGACAACCATCAAACTTGCAATGGCATCACCTGCCAATGCAAAATTCCCAAGAGCCTATGGCCCAGCCTTAGAGGGAAGTCTTTTCTCTTTAGAAGATGATGGAAAGAGTTGTTTTAAGCTTGAAAAACTTAATGAAGGTGAAGATCCAGTTGTTTTTGAAAATGCGATGATCGCTGAGGCGATGAACCTTTGTCAGATTGGCGATGTCTATCAGATGGATAAAAAACTTCATAGTCTTTATGAAAACTACAGCTCTCTTTCGGGAAGTAACGCTTATAAAATCTCTCTTATGCTTCTTGAAGATGCACGAGATAAGAGTCGTGACGAAAAAGAAGAAGATATTCTTGCTGAGTTAAAAGAGATTGGAAGTGAAATTAAAAAGCTTCGAAAAGGTGGAAAGTGGGATGCTGATGATGACGATGCTGAAGATTTCATGAGTGATTATATTGCAACTTTAAAGAAATTTAATGAGCAAGTTGTTGATTCCTACATTAGAGAACTTAACTATAGCCTTAACTCACTTAAGCACTTAAGAGGTGACGCGAAAAAAGATGAGTTAAAAAAGATCGATAAATTAAGAGAAAAAATTGGTCATCTCAATGATAAGAAAAGTTCTTATCACTATAGCTATGTTGAAGAACTGGCAAAAGAATTTGGCCTTATGGGACAAGCTCAAGATGTTCATGGCTTTTTCTTAAAGTCTAAGTACATGGCCCAGGTTACTAAAGATGCAAAAGGAAAAGATCATAGAAGTGGATTCAGAAAAGGTTTCAAGTCTTCTAAGATGAAGCGTTTTGGAAAGGGTCTTACCTTTGCGAAAGCTGATGATTACATTGAAAAAGCCTATGAACGTTACGAATCAAAAATGGAAAAATGGGAAGACGATTACGCAGCCAAAGAGGGTGAAGAATACCCAGCAAGAATCGCTCTTAATGAAGTTCGCTCAATCAATAGAAGTATGAGCCTTGCGAGTAAAAGACATAATGAACGAGAAGAGTCTTATGCCAAAAACTGTGACAGGGGCTTCTTTGGGGGACAAGTTAACCCAGTAAGATGTAAGTTCTACAACAACCCACAAAGAAAAAGAGCAAGATTTGATCGTTATAATAGAATGATGTCGTCACACAGAAGAGCTCTTGATCGTGCTACTGCAAGCTATCAAGACAGAAGACAGTGGGCAGAAGACGCAAGACGGGCCCTCGCTGAAGAAGAAGGTGAGTACGATGATTATATGAGTTATTACTTCCATGAAGATGATTTTGGATTCATGGATGACAACTATTACTATGATGACAGTTCACTCTATTCAATGGGCGCAAGAGATATGGGAAGACCATCTTCTAACCCAAGAGCGGGAAATCCATTTCAAAATGGTTACGCAGCTCAAGGGCATTCTCAGCATCCAATGATGTACAACCCACAACTACCTAATCAGATGCTAATGGACCCAAGATACCAGCATATGTATCAGGACCCGATGATGTACAACAATCGTGGAATGTATAATCCTGGTGGGAATGGCTTCTATATCAACTAGAATTGGATAGAAGTTCCTAGCTGAAAGAGCATTGTATTGTCTGCAGAGTTCGCTCTGTTCGCTTCATTTGAAAATGAATAGTATTCACCAGTAAAGAGGTAACCAAATCCTCCGTGAACATTAATTTCTTTGTTCCATCGGTAGTTAACCCCAAGATCAATTTCTAGACCAAGATCATCGTCTTGGTTTGCTACTGCTGAATCAATCAATCTGTTGGTGCTATGGTTAAAAGCGGTTGAGTTTTTCTTAGCAACTTCTTCGGCTACAGCTTTAATAACGGCAACGTCCCAATCCCAGTTTCCACTAGTGTATCGAGCAAGAGCTTTAATATAGCTAGCGTTATGAACATAAGAGTCATAGAGGTTTTCAGCATTTGGATCACTGATTGCATAAAGATTGTAACGGAAAAGAAGATGAGCAATCTGATAGTTTGGATTCAGATACATGGCCTCAAAAACATTTGTGTTTCCAGAATCCCCTGAAACTTTACCAGCATTTAGTTGAAAGAGGAGACTTGGAGAAAGTCTGTATTCTGATTCAAGAATAAAAGCTTTCGCTTTGTACTTAGAAGAGTTGGCTTCAGAGTAGATGTTGTAAACATCACCAATTTGACCACTATAAAGTGGAACTTCTAGTGCAAGAGCAAAGTCTCCCCATCTCTTTTTAACAAAAAGATCCGTAAGCTTCACACTTGTCTGCCCAATACTATAGTCAGTTCCTGTTCCGTCAACGTCAGTTACAGTTGCACTTGTTGCATCAGATCCATCTTTTTTGTGAGCGTAGTAAATACCAAAAGAAACTTCTTTAACGTCGTTTTCATAGAGAAGAGAAACACCAACTTCTTTTACCCTCGTTGGTCTCGTTAAGCCATCAGTTGAGCTGATCTTTGCGTAGAAAGGCTTGATTTCAAAGTTTCCAATTTTAAATTGAAGTTCAATTCCATCTCTTACAAATGCATGGCGATCCCAAGCGCCTTCACCACTGTGAACGACAGCTCCTAGCCCCCAATGAGAAGAGAATCGTCCAATTCGATAAGTGGCTGTGTCTGCGTAGAGGTCAAGATAGAATTGACCGAGTTGAAGATCATCACTGCTATCTGTTGTGTTGTGGTAGTAAAGAGCGTTACCGTAAGAGTTTTGCCCATTTTGAGTTCCACGTCTTACTGAAGAGTCTCCAAATAATCCTCCCCGACCATAACCAGTAGTAAGCTCACCGAAGAAGCTTGCTGAATCGTTAACAATAATTTCTGGGTTTAACCTTAAAACATAAGATTGAAATGAAGCACTTGATCCGTTTCCATCGTCTGTTGGAATTTCTTGAGTTCCAAAGTTTGAAGTGTAATCAGTTTGTTGAGTCGCTTCTTTAATTCTTCTATAATTATTAATTAAAGTAGTATCGGCACCAAAAGTTCCTTTCCAATTTATAGGAAGAGCTTCAGCTGTAAACACAGAAAAAAGAGTAACGAGAGCAATTAATTTTAAGAATGGTCCAAACACAATAATCAACCTTTTTGGGATTGTAAGTAACGGCCCGCTGGCCAGTAGGGTAAAATACAGCTAATCATATGAAATAGCTGATTTTTCGTCAAAATCTAATAGTATAAACTTATGAAATTATCGAAGAATTTATCAAAACTTTTGGTCATCTTTTTGCTGGGTGTTGTCATTGCAGTGATCACTGGGACTTTCTATGCCATAGTGGTGATCAAAAGAACTCCCCTTCATAAAATTTCAGGTCTCAACCAAGTGGAAAGCATCGATTATGACGCAGGGTCCACGCTCGATGAAGGTTCAATCGTTAAAAAAGAGGATTTTGAAGCCTTCTTAAGCATGTCGATGATCGAGGCCTCCACAAAAGATATTGTGCAAAAATTAAAAGAAGATTCGGTTCTTGAGGAGCATAGTAAAAATCATTTTGGTATTTTAAAAGACTTTGAGTTTCAAAAACTCTATGGAAACAACTGTGAACATATCTATTGTTTCCAAAGAAAAATTCCCTTTCAAAAAATTCCAAGAGCCTTTTGGAAAGGTCTCATTGGAATTGAAGACTCTCGGTTTTTAGAACATTTTGGAATTGATCCCAAATCGATTTTAAGAGCATTAGTCAAAGACATTGCCGCTATGAAGTTTGTTGAAGGTGGATCGACTATAACCCAGCAGCTTGTTAAGAATCTCTTCTTTACAAATGAAAGGCGCTTAAGTCGAAAAATTGATGAGGCGATTGCTGCGATTTATGTAAATTTCAAGTATTCCAAAGAGGAGACTTTGCAGGCCTATTTTAACGAAATTGATTGGGGGGCAATGCAAGGAATTCGTATTAAGGGAATTTGGGCAGCGTCGGCTTTTTATTTTCAAAAGCCAATTGAATTCCTAGATCCTTTTGAAGCAACAATCTTGATCGCCCTATTAAAAGGTCCTTATTACTATCATCCGATTAGAAGAACAGAGCGTTTGAAAAACCGTACCCATGCGGTTTTCAAACGGCTAGTAAAGCTAGGTTTTTTTGATGAAAAAGAATCTCATGCCTGGAATCAAAAAAAGTGGAGTTCATGGGTTCAAAGGCTTAAGTCTCTCAATGAAACCAGACCACTTTTTAGTTATTGGCATCTTTTAAGAGATAATCCTAAGGGTGATCTCTATGAAAAATTTGTCCTTAATCGAAAGGCCTATGAAGTTTTAAGAGCGATCCCAAAAGAAAAAAGACGAGAGCATCAGATTGAAGCAAAACTTTTCATTAAAGAACTTAAAAACCAAAAGTTTGAAAATTTTTATCAGTATTTTTCAAGTCCTGAGAAATCGAAAACCAAAGCTTTTGAAAGTGAAATTCATCAGTTGGGAAGTATTCTTAAACCTCTTCTTTATAGTCTGATGCTTCAAAGTGGAAAGAGTTTAGATGATCTCGTAACCACTGCACCATACACTCTCAATCTTAAGTCTGGAAAATGGACTCCAAGAGAATCTAGTAAAATACCAGTTGAAGAAGTGCCGCTTTGGGTGGCCCTACAAAAGTCTATGAATAACCCTTTGATTCGAACAGTTGATGAAATTGGTTTTGAGCAAATTGAGACGAGGCTTCTCGATTATATTCCGGAGCTTCAAAGACCTTTAAGCGAGTACCCGGCTCAGCTTTTGGGGGCCATCGAGCTACCTCTGGCCCGTGTGATGGAAGTTTATGAGAAGTTTATTGGGAACTCTTGCGAGGAAAATGATCAGGATGAGGCCATTGAGGTTCTTACCAAGCTTAGTGACCCAAAACTTACAACTATCCGCAATGTGACATATAGAAGGTTCAAAGATTTCAGCTTCTTTGGAAAAACCGGAACCTCAAACTATGGAAATGACAATTGGTTCATCGCTTTTGAGGGTGAGAGGTTGTATGCCTTTTGGGTGGGATCCTCTGGAAAGAAGTCCACTAAGAGTCTCAAAATCTATGGAAGCACGACATCATTTAAAATATTCCAAAACTACTTTATGGAAAGAGGAAAGAACTTTCCTATTCTTAAATGCGTGCAAGACAGTGAAATTGAGTCGGATGATGAAGGTTTTTAGGAGATAAGTGCATCAAAATATTGATCTTATCTTTCACTCGAGGTATAAACCTAAGCATAAAAAAAGCTATCTTGTTGGGGTGTCGACAAGTGGTAAGTCAGCAGATTTTGATTCTGCCATTCGCAGGTTCGAGTCCTGCCACCCCAGCCATTTTTAAGTCTTCGGGCTTCATTGAAGACTTGGAAGGGACGCCATGAAAAGATTTGTCCTAGTCTCAGGTTCTGCCAATCCAAAACTCTCTGAAAAAATCTCCAATTTTCTCGATGTGCCGCTGGTGAATCCGCAAATTATTCGCTTCGCTAACCAAGAGATCTTTTGTGAGATTGAAAAGAATGTGAGGGGAGCAGATGTCTTTTTGATCCAGTCAACATGCACACCTGCTAACGACAATCTCATGGAGCTTTTGATTATGATCGATGCTCTTAAAAGAGCTTCGGCAAATTCAATTACAGCGGTTATGCCTCATTATGGATATAGTCGCCAGGACCGAAAGGCTTCACCAAGGACTCCGATAACAGCGAAGCTTGTTGCTGATCTTCTTACTGTTGCTGGAGCAACTCGAGTGATTACAATGGATCTCCATGCTGGTCAGATTCAAGGCTTTTTCGATATTCCTTTTGATAATATTTTCGCTTCCCCTGTTATTCTTGATTACATTAAGCGTGAGCTTTTCAATGAAAAGACTCTCTTTGTTTCACCAGATGCCGGTGGAGTTGAAAGAACTCGCTATTACGCTAAAAAGTGTAAAGCCGATATCGCCATGATCGATAAAAGACGAATGGGGAAGAACCTTGCCAAGGCGATGAACGTTGTCGGTGATGTTGAAGGAAAAGAATGTATCATTCTTGATGATATGATCGATACAGCAGGAACATTGATCGAAGCCTGCAAAACTTTAAGAGACCATGGTGCCACCAAGGTTGTTGCTTGTGCGACTCATGCGATCTTTTCAAACCCAGCTCTTGAAAGAATTCAAAATGCTGAAGAGCTTGATAAGGTTATCGTGACTGACACTATTCCTCTTGCACCAGAAGCGGCGGGGATTGATAAGATCGAAGTTCTCTCAATTGCAGAAATTCTTTCAAAGGCCATTCACCGAACCTTTAATAACGATTCAGTTAGCTCACTCTTTGTTTAAATATGCAGTACTTAATCGTTGGACTTGGAAACCCTGGAAAAGAATATGCTGAAACTCGGCATAATATAGGGGAGAAAGTTCTCATTGAATGTAGGCCAACTAGTGGCATGAACTGGTCAGAAAAGTTTAAGGGCTTTTATGGCAAAGTTCGAGTCAGAGAAAATGATTGCATCTTTTTAAGGCCCCAAACTTATATGAACTTAAGTGGGGAGAGTGTCGTGAAGGCGGCACAATTTTTTAAGATTGAGCCCTCTGAAATATTGATTGTTCACGATGAGCTTGATCTTCCTTATGGGCAAGTGGCCTTTAAAAAAGGAGGCGGTCTTGCAGGGAATAATGGTCTTAAGTCTGTGGCCCAGTGTTTGGGTACAAAAGACTTTTTAAGATTAAGACTTGGAATTGGAAGGCCTCCTCATGGAAACGTAAGTTCTTGGGTTCTTTCTAAGTTTACCAAGGATGAGCAGATCACTTTAGATGATTATATAACCAAAGCTGGCGAGATCGTTGAGGAGTTCGCGGAAAGTGATTTTGGTGCAGTGGCGACTCGCTGGAGTCGAAAAAGTTTAGTTAATTAAATTGGAGAAATAAGATGTCGTTAAATTGTGGAATTGTTGGATTACCGAATGTTGGAAAATCGACGCTTTTTAAAGCTGTTACTTCTGCTCCAGCGGAAGCGGCAAACTATCCTTTTTGTACAATTGAACCCAATGTTGGGATTGTAAATGTTGGTGATGAAAGATTAAAAAAGATTTCAGACATCATTAACCCTGAAAGAGTTGTTCCCACTATCGTTGAATTTGTTGATATCGCCGGTCTCGTAAAGGGAGCTTCAAAAGGTGAAGGTTTAGGAAACCAATTTTTAGGTCATGTTCGGCAGGTAAATGCCATTATTCATGTGGTTCGCTGCTTTGATGATGCTGATGTTGTTCATGTTAACGGTAAAGTTGATCCGATCGATGATGTATCAACTATTAATTTAGAACTTGCATTTGCTGATCTTGAGGTTGTTGAAAAAAAGATTCAAGCAATCCCTAAAATGATTAAAAGTCATAATAAAGAAATCTCATTAAACGCTAAGGCCTTGGTTCCCGTTCTTGATAAGCTTAAAGAAGAGCTTGAAAATGGAAAGCCTGCAAGACTTATAGGTCTTAGTGATGATGATAAAGATCTGATTAAAGACTTAAACCTAATCACACTAAAAAAGATGCTCTATCTTTGCAATGTGGATGAAGAGGGTCTTTCTGAAGACAATGATTACGTGAAAAAGGTTTTTGAAATCGCAAACTCGGAAGGTGCTGAAGCAATGAAGATTTGCGGAAAACTTGAATCAGAGATTTCTCTTCTTGATACTGATGAGGAAAAAGCGGAGTTTATGGAAGCGGTTGGTATTGAAGAGTCTGGATTATCGATTCTTACCAAAAGAGCCTATCATATGCTTGGTTACAGAACTTATTTTACAGCCGGAGTCAAAGAAGTTCGAGCTTGGACCTTCAAAGAGGGGGCCACTGCTCCTGAGGCCGCTGGTGTGATTCATACCGACTTTCAAAAAGGTTTCATTAAAGCGGAGACCTTTCATTGTGATGATCTTTTTCAATTTGGTTCAGAGGCCAAGGTAAAAGAAAATGGAAAACTTCGCATTGAAGGGAAAGAGTACATCGTTAAAGATGGCGATGTGATGCACTTTAAATTCAATGTTTAGTACTTATCAGCTTTCTTTGAAAGCTCAATGATCTTTTTCAAGGTCTCTAGCTGACCAGAGAACTCACCAAGTTGTCCCTGAAGTTCATTTTTCTGGTCATCGAGCATTCTTACAGTGTCGGATTCGCTATTGCTGCTAAAGAGTGCATAAGGGATTGAAAGACTTACTGTTAGAGCGTAGAGAGCTGTCTTGTAGCGACTTCCCCATTTTTTTAACTTAAAGAAATCAGAGTTTTCAAGCATTTGAGCTTTTAATGACTCTTTAAGCATTCTTTGCTGGGCTTTTAAGATATCGTCATCAAATCCAAAACGCTCAACGAGGATTGCTCTTTTTGATTCAAAGAGAACATCAACTTGCTTGGCGACTGTGGCATCAATTGTCTTCATGGCAAACTTGCCTTTGATGAATTGGAGAGTTGTGAGAACTTTCCCAAGGCTGATGATCCCACTCACAACCCAGGTTGGAACATAGGTATAGAGTTTATCTTTATCAGCTTCTTCAATGGCTTGGTTAAGAGCTTGGACGTATTGAGTTGAAAGATCTAGGAGTTCATCGGAGTCGGCTTCTTGAAGGTTTTCAGCATTTTCAATGATCCCGGGAATGTTCATCTTTTCAATTTTTGTTTGAATCTCATTGACTTTATCAAGGGCCGTTTTTGCGTGGGCATTAGTGAGAAAAAGAGAAGAAATCATGAGGGCGATAGAGAGTTTCTTTAAAAACACGACGGACTCCAAGAAGTAAATTGAGATGCCGAATCTAACAGATCCACTCCCCAACTTGGTAAAAATTGTTAAATTTACAAGGTTCCCAAAAAGTGCCCAAAAAGTGCCAGGTACTTTTAAGTGTTTGTAAGAATTGCAATTGATTCAATCGCGAAATTAGGATCTTAAACAGGCTGGTCTTAAGTAGACCGCTCGAATCAATTATAACTTGTTTAAATATGGTTCCAGGTCTGACATTTTCTAAAAAGTACCTGGCACTTTTTAGTGGCACTTTTTAGATTCCGTAAGAATCAATTTTGAAAGATTCATCTATTTTTTTGAATGGTGACTTTTCTTTAGAGAGCATCTTATAGAAAAAGAGGTTTCGATAAATGAGTTTTACATAATTTTGAGTCTCGGTGAATGGGATTGATTCAACGAGAAGCAGTGGGTCTTCACTTTTAAAAACACTTTTTTTCCAGCGCTTTACTCTACCTTCTCCGGCATTGTAAGCCGCAAGTGCGTAAATTAAGTTGCCGCTATACTTTTTAATGAGCTTCTTGAAATATTTCACGCCGATTTTAATGTTTAGACTTGGGCTTTCAAGCTTGCTTGCCGGGAGTCTTTTATAATACTGCCTTGCTGTTTGAGGCATGATTTGCATAAGACCTCTTGCTCCAACACGAGACTTCGCCTTGGGGTTAAAGGCAGACTCTTGTCTTATCAGTGAGAGGAAAACATCGGAGTCGATATTATCTGCAAGCTTTTCGATAAATTGATCATATCGTGTTGGAAAGAGCATTGCGAGAAGTCTTTGGTTGACTGGAAGGATGTCTCTATTAAGCGCTCTGTAATAAATTTTGAAGCTACTGAGATAGTCATGGTTTGAATTGAGTTTTGAAATAAGTGAGTAGTAGCGGTTGGCTGCAGAGTTATTGGGGTTATTCTTAAAGAACTTATCTCCAGAGGGAATTTGTTCAAGTTGATTAAAGGCGTAGAGATCAGCTTTTAAGGATTTGAAAACTTTGTAGAGATTAAACTTTGTGTCTCCATCTTTGGTGAAGTCAATGTTCATAAATTCAGAGCCTTTAGGCAAAGACATAGTGGCGAGAATTTTCTTTCCCTCTGACGAGTCAAGATTAGCAAGTTCGTTCTTTGAGAGAATGGAGTAGTAGTTTAGAGGACTTGAAAGAATAATGTTCTTATAGATTTGCTTTGCTCTTTCGGTATTTCCAAAGTGTTTATAGAGATGGGCCATCCAAAACTGAAGTTTTGAGTAACCAACATACTTATTGGAGTCAATTCTTTCTTCTTGAGCAAACTTAAAGGCTTCCTTGTATTGTTCATTAACAAGATAACTCCAAATTATTGAGAAGATAGAATCTTCATGTTGCTCTTTATTCCCAATTAATGAATTAAATTTGAAAATCTCACGGGCTTCATTGAAGTGCTCATGATAAGCAAAAGACTTTGCCATG
>JBMYPC010000055.1:0-19334 GCA_049599895.1 Bacteriovoracaceae bacterium
CTCTAATTTCAGAAGCTTCAGCTGAGTGATCTTGAGCACTACCAGCTCCAGCAGTTGGAGACTCTGGAAGTCCAAGAGCGTTTGGTCTCACTGTTACAAAATGAGGCTTAGGTCCTTTGATTTCAACTTTTGCAAGACACTTTCCTGCAAACAGAGGTCTTGTTCCAAAGAATTGATCTCCTTCAAATTGAAAGTTCACAACTTCTGAGGCCATACCTGCATTGAACTCACCTGAAAGTCTTGGAAACAGATCTTTTCCAAGTGAAGTTGAGCCAGCGAAGACGTAGTCATAAGAATTTGATCCTAAGAAGCCTTTAAGAGCTGAGGCGTAACCTTCTGGTGAGTAGTTTCCTAAATGATCACCTTTAATAACGTGAATGTTAGCTGCACCAAATTTTGCGAGGTCTTCTTTGGCCTTATCTGAAAGATCACCAATCGCCACAACATCAAGTGTGTGACCCGCAAGCTTTCCTAAAATTTCAAGAGTTACTGATTTAACAGTCTCTTGTCCCATTTCTGTATAAACTAAAATATTTGCCATTATCTTATCTCCAATAAAAAAAACTTAAATGACTTTTGCTTCATTTCTTAAAAGACCAACAACTTCAGCAACAACTTTTTGTTGTTCTCCTTCATCCATGGCATCAAATTTCTTACCTGGTGGCTTCTCAGGTGGAAGACTAAAATCAGAATAAACAACTCTTTGATCTTCGTCAGTAACACCAGCATCAGCAAGGCTTAAAGTTGTAAGAGGTTTTTTCTTCGCTTTCATAATCCCTGGAAGAGAAGCGTAGCGAGGAGTGTTGAGACCTTTGTTACAAGCAATAAGAGCTGGTCCGCCGATTTCATAAACTTCTAAACTTCCCCCTTCAACTTCTCTTTTAAGAGTTAGGTTTTGTCCTTCACCTTCAACACCAACAACAACTGAAACTGAAGGAAGATTTAGCATTTGAGCAAGAAGTTGAGGAACTTGAAGACAATCAGAATCGATTGCTTGCTTGCCTGTTAAAATAAGATCTGGAGTTTTCCCCGATTTTTCGATTGCGCCTTTAAGGGCCTTAGCTGTTCGATAAGAATCAAGGCTATCTGCTGCATCGACAAGAAATGCTTCATCAGCACCCATTGCAAGAGCTGTTCTTAGAGCTTCAGTGTCATGAACTTCACCAACTCTTACAACTGTTACAGTTGATCCAGCATTTGCCGCTTTCATAAGAAGAGCTTGCTCGACTGCAAATTCATCATATGGATTCATAATCCATTTGATGCCTGTGGTTTCGATGTAACTTCCATCACCGTTAGGCTTAATTTTTGTTTCAGTGTCTGGAACTTGCTTGATACATACAAAAATATTCAAAAGATCCTCCTTAATTTGAACAATATATATTTAAAAGATTAGCTATTCGCTTCTCGGTAGATTTCTTTACTTATGACCATGCGCTGAATTTGCGAAGTACCTTCATAAATTTGGATGAGCTTCGCGTCACGCATAATTTTTTCTACAGGATATTCTTTACTATAGCCGTAGCCCCCGTAAATCTGTACTGCATCAGTGGCAATCTCCATAAAGCTGTCTGCAGCAAAGGCTTTGGCGTAGGAAGCAAACTTCGTATTGCGCTGTCCTTCGGTGAGAAGCCATGCTGATTTATAGACTAATAATCTAGCAGCTTCGAGCTTCATCCCCATTTCGGCAACCATAAATTGAATTGCCTGATGTTTGGCCAGTGGAACGTTGAATTGGACTCTCTCACTTGAATATTGAACGGCATGATCCATTGCACACTGAGCGCCTCCAATAGCACTGGCTGCAACCATTGGCCTTGAGTGATCAAGGGTTTTCATGGCGATTTCCCAGCCTTTGCCTACATCACCAACAATATTTTCTTTTGGAACTTTAACGTTATTAAAAGTAACAGCTCGTGTATCAGAACAGCGATGTCCCATCTTCTTTTCAGGAGCTCCAACTTCAATTCCTTCAGTACCTTTTTCGATAACAAGCGCGGTAATGCCTTTGTGTTTCAATTCTTTATCGATTGTTGCATAGACAACAAAAAGATCGGCGTATCCCGCATTAGTGATCCACATTTTTTGGCCATTAAGAAGATAATGGTCTCCGTTGTCTTTAAGGGTTGTTTTAATTCCTGCAGCATCAGAACCGTTTGAAGGTTCAGTAAGACAAAAGGCTGCAATTTGATAGGACTCTGTAAAAGGCTTTAAGAACTTTTCTTTTTGTTCGTGGCTTCCTCCTATAGCAATAGGAAGTAGGGCAAGGTCATTGGCCATAATCGCTGTGTTCATACCAAGGCATCCATAAGAGAGGCCTTCAGTAATGAGAATGGATTCGAGTGGCCCAAAGCCGGCTCCACCATATTCAGGTGCTATACAGGTATTAATAAAACCAAGTTCCCAAGCTTGCTTTAGGATATCAAGAGGCATTTCAGCAGACTCATCATACTTCGCTGCATGAGGCATCATTTCATTTTTAGCAAACTTAAATGCCATTTCTCTAATTTGTTTCTGTTCTTCAGATAGCTCGAAGTTCATGGATTGACCTTTTAATTATTTTTGTATTTCTAAAGAAGCATTTTAATGGTGAAGAATATTGATTGATCATCACCGGGCGCTTACGCTTCCTGGTTGCCTGCGGCGCCTAAACCCTTGCGGCTTTAGTATTTTATAACGAATCATAATAAGTTCAACGGTACAATTTGTTATATCGGAATTGCCTCAGTATCAAACTGCTCAGGTATTGATTCATTAAAGGGATGATTTTGAAAATACCTGATCTCTAGTAAGGGCCTCACGACAAAGCTCCTCTGTTTCCAGCTAGGATGGGGAACAGTGAGTTCTTCACTTGAATGTTCAATCTCATTCCAAAAAAGAATATCAATATCAATTGTTCTTGGCCCTTTGTCGATATCTCTCACTCGTTTAAGATCTTTTTCGATTTCGAGACATTGCCTTAGAAAAACAATCGGACTTTGAATTTTGGTTTGAAAGTGAGCAACTGTATTTACAAAGTCTGGCTGGTCTAAATAATCGACAGCTGCACTTGAGTAGTAAGAAGCTCTCTGAATTAGCTTCCCATATAATTTAAGCTCCTCAATAGCATCCTCAATATGACCTTTACGATCACCCAGGTTGCTGCCAAGGCCTAAAAGAACATTGTTTTGGATAATATCTTTCAAGTTAAAGTGATCCTTATAATAATTTAATATTTTTTGAAAACTATGATGGAAAGCTCTTGTCGAGTTAAGGCTTTTTAGTTTTTTTCTTTTGTTCTTCTTTTTTCTCACCATGAATATAGCTGCGGACAGCTTCATCTTCAGAAACTTTTGGAAGAGACTTTACACCACAACCGAGTAAGAGAAAAAGAACAAGAAATTTAGAATTCAACAGCGAGTCCAAAGTTAATGATGTCGGAACCTAGGTCAACTCGAAAAAACCAACCAGGGACGAAGCGCTTAAGTATGGTGGCCCCAAAAACAAGTCCACTTAAATCTTCTGTCAAGGCAATGACGGCGTTTTCTTCATCAAGGGCATTCTGAATATCAGAGGCGTTTGTAAGTTCGTTTCCATCACTCCCTGTGAGAGTTCTTCCTGTAGATGAACCGGCACCATTACTATTCACCTGAACATTTTGATAGCCAACATAAGGCATAACATAACTATAAAAAGGAGCACTGATGATATATTTCAAGCGAAAGGTGTAAGTGTTAATACTTGTGGTGAGATCAGTACTGGGAAAACCGTCAACTGTATTTTGTCCGAATTGGCCTTCAATCCAAACATTGTCAGCAAACTGGTAGGCCCAAGTTCCATTAAAGTGAGCGTAGGTGTTAGCTGAGCGGTCACCATTATAAGCTTCAAAAAGACCATAGTTCGCACTAATTATATTATCTGTTTTGATAACACGATTAGTTTTATCTTCAAGGTCCACATCTTCATCAAGAAGAGTAGAGTTGAAAAGGTCTTCCTCGGTTTTAATGACGGTGCTATCGATGTCTTCATCTTCAGTCTTTTTAAAGAAAGAGTCATCGCCCTTTAAGATTTGAACTTCTACGCCTGTATTGATTTTCTCCCAAGCTGTCAGGCTATAAATTTTAACAATCTTAATTCCAATCTGGTCGCTATTGTTTTTGGCAACAATTGCTCTTACTGCAAGCTCTTGGTCGATAAGAAGAGAGATGAAATCACCTTTAAAGAGAGTTTGACTTTGATTCGTGAGAATAAAAACTCGCCTCGAATGAGAGATCTTGAGAATTCGTTCTGTTACCAAATCTCCTGGACCTGTCTGAACCACCTGATTCGATTGAGTGAGTTGATCAACAACAGACTGAGAAAAGGCCTGTTTGCCCGAGAGAAATAGTAGGGTAATGGTAATGAACTGTATTAACTTCACCTATTTATAATACTTGGCTTTCTTTCAAGAGTGAAGCTTTGTACCCAACAGATTCAGGAATTTTTTTCCACGCATTAAAATAATTTAAATGATTTAGGATAATAACCGAAGAAGACTTTGGAATGACTAATTTTTCGATAGTCCTAAGGAGATATTATGGCTTTTATAACCAGACTATTAATGATTTTATCGCTACTTTTTATGGTTGCGTGTTCTTCAAATAGCTCTGACAGTTCGAAAGATCAAACTGCAGGAGTTGAAGAGGATGCTGACTTTCTTGTTGATTCAGAAGATGAGCTTCTCGATGATGAAGAAGACGACATTGAGCTTGCTGACTCAGATGATTTTGACGACGATGAATACGAAGACGACGAAGACTTTGAAGATGACGAACTCGAAGACGATGAAGAGATTGAAGTTGCTTCTGAGGAAGACGTCATGGATAAAGCTCCTATCGTTGCCGGAAACGAGTTTGAAATGTCTGGTGAATATGGAAAGTATAAAGTTCAAAGAGGTGACACTTTCATGCTCATCGCCTTTAAGCTTTACGGCGACTATACTAAGTGGAGACAGATTGCCAATATGAACCCAGGTTATGGTTCAGGGCTTCCAGTTGGAACTGTTCTTAAGTATAACAAGCCATCATCAAGATTTGAGTGGAACCCTGAAGGACTTCCGCACTTAATTCAAAGAGGTGAGACGCTTGGAACAATTTCAAGTGACAAGTATGGAACAAACAGAAGATGGAAGGATATTTGGAATAATAATCGTCCAATGATTAAAGATCCAAACCTTATCTTTGCTGGGTTTACTGTATATTACATCCCAGATGAAAGAGATGTTGCATCAGGACAGTAATCCTCAAAAGGTGTTTGAGTTGCCATAATACTTGATATCAAGAACACTAAGAATATATCATAGATAGAAATTGGCCCTCTCAATACGAGAGGGCTTTTTTTATTTTTAAAAACTATGAATATAATAAAACTCTTTTTGTCGGCTATTCTTCTAAGTTCTTGTGGAATTCTAGACTTCTATAAAACGAAGCCGACTTATAAGCCATCATCACAATATTCACCTGAAGACTATGTGAGACAAATTAGTTTTTTAGGACAAAGTTATCTCAAGCAAAATAAATCGCTAATTCTTCCTATTAGTAAGCAAAGCCAAGAATATTTCCGTTCAATTTATACTCGTGTCACCGCAAGGGCCGAGAAGTATCTTAAATATCCAATTCCAAGAAAAGATATTAAGGTTGTGATCCTTAAAATGAAGTCTCCTCTTTATTTCTGTCTTCCGGATGGAACCTTTGTTTTTTCAAGCCGTCTCTTTGAAAAGTATCTTGATAATGAGGATCTTTTTGTTGCAGTGTTTTCGACGCTTATTTATATGGCCCATAATCACATCTATCGAAAGCAAATTTTTTATCCTAAAGGAAGCATTACCACTCGTGAGTTATTACAAATGGTTTATCTTTCTCCAGAAGTGCGTTTTGAAGTCAATAAATGGGGATACTTTATTATGAGCCGGGCAGGCTTTGATAGCAGCGCCTTTTTAAGTTTTATTCAGATTAAAAACAAGAATGTTCTTGAGTTCAGTATGATGTACAAAGATCTCAACGTGATTTCTCGAGAAGAATATAATTTTAAAAACTTCATTGTCGAGATGAGAAATATTGAAACTAATCGTAATCCTAGAAACTCCTCAAAGAAATTCTATGTGGTAAAAAAGGAACTTGAAAAGCATGCAAGAATTAAGTCAATCTGAAGATCTTCTCGTTAGAGAGCTTTTTGAGCGATCACGCAAAGAATGTGACGAAGAGTTTGGGCCTATTAAAAAAGTTGAAAAACTCTCTGGAGATGCCTCTTCAAGGAAGTATTACCGTATTTTTAGTAAGGCAAGTTCTTATGTGATCTCAATTGATTCTCCGGAAAATCTTACGAAGGCAGACTTCAACTTTATTACGACCCAGAAGATTTTTTCAGAGAATAATGTTCGTGTTCCCAAGATTTTTCACGTCATCACAAATAGAGGATACACTCTTCAAGAAGACCTTGGAGATCAAACACTGCTTCTTGAAAACGTTTCTTTGACCGGCTCTGATGAAGAGTACAAGCTTTATGAGAGAGTCTGCGATCAACTCCTCAAAATAAATTTAATCCCACCTTCAAAGTATGAGTCAGAAAGTTTGGTGAGAAACCGTTTTGATTTTGAAAAACTTATGTGGGAAGTGAGGTTTACTAATAAGTACTTCATAGAGCAGCACCTTGAAAGGGCCATTCCTGAAACGGTGGAGAGGCACTTTCAAGACATTGTGAATAAAATTACTGAAGAGGAATACTGTGTGGTTCACAGAGACTTTCACAGCCGTAATGTCATGATGGTTGATGGAGAGGTTGTTATTATTGACTTTCAAGATGCTCGATTAGGCCCTCCTCAGTATGACCTTTGTTCACTTCTTGAAGATGCTTATTATAAAATTTCTAAAGCCGCAAAAGAAAAATTAATCAAAAGTTATTACGAAAAACTTGTCAGTAATGGGCTTTATTCGAAATCAGAAAAAGAATTTAAAAGCTTTTATAATCTTGTCTCGATTCAAAGAACCTATAAAGCAATGGGAACCTTTTGTTACATCTTTCACGAAAGAGGTGACGCCCGTTATTTAAAATATATTCACTCTTGCTTTGAAAACCTTAAAAGAAAACTGTGGGAGCTTGAAGAGTATAATGAGCTGAGACAAACTCTATCAAAGTTTTATTATGCAAGTTAAAGCGTGCTTCTTATTGGCCGCTGGCCTTGGAACTCGTATGGAGGATCTTTGTAAAGATGTTCCTAAACCTCTTCTTCCTTTTTTCAATTCAACAATTATTGAGTCTTTAATTCTTTACTTAAAAGATCTTGGGATTGAGACGTTTTATATTAACTCTCATTATCTCCATAAAGTGATGGAAAATAAGCTGAGTCAGTATAATTTAGTCTATGAGCCAGAACTTCTCGGATCTGGAGGGGCTTTTCATAATTTGAAAAAAAACTTTCCAGATCTTCAACATGTTTTGAGTGTTAATACAGATAGTTTTTTTATTGCAGATAAAGGATCTTGGAAATCTTTTTTAACGATCGATGAATCGAAGTTAAAGCTTCTTATGATGAAGGTTCAAAAAGAAGAACATCTCAACCAGGTTCACATTGAAAATGGTTTGATGACAGGGATAACAAAGGCCAATGCTGTGGTTGATAAGAGTTATTATACATACTCGGGAATCTCTCTGATTGACCTTTCTCGCCTTGAATTTATTGAGGGGGAATCAGGCTTTTTTGATACCGTTGCGAAGTTTGAAACTGAAGATGTACCCTGCCATCTAATTGAAAACTATGAGTTTTGGGACTTTGGTACGAAGAAGAAATATCAAGAAGGAATTAAGAAACTTGAAGTGGAGAATGAGTCTCATCTCAATAAGTTTTTAAATTCAAAAGAAATAATTTAGCTCTCGCTTTCGACAGTAAAATCATCGCTGCTAGATTTGAGCTTAATGGCCTTGGTTGGACATAACTCACCACAAATCCCGCAAAGAGTACAAGACCACTTTTCAATATAGTAGCTTCCATCAGCAATAATGATGCTTTTTTCGGGGCAAAGAACGCGGCAAGCATCGCAGCCCACACATAAACTATTTATTTCAAGATAAGGTGTCATAATTAATTAATTTTTATTATCATATAGCGATACTTTAAATACAAACGGAATAAAGTTGATTGTCCAAAAGAAAAAAACCATTGTCTTTTTAAATACGATACTGACTATTTTAGTCGGAATCACATTTGATTATTTTTGTTTTGTGACCTCCAAAGGAGAAGACCTACTTCAGCTCAAGCAATTCGAAGCTTATCTCGGTACAAGTCATTGGCTAGTTGGGATTGCGGTTCTTTGTATCTTTTTAATCTTAAGACTCAAGAAATTTTCGATCTATCTTTATTTAATATTTTTTATGATTCTTTGTACGAGAGGCGGAATGAGCTTTGCTGCAAATGAAAATAAGCTGATTCTCATTGCAACCTTTTTAACCTTTAGTTTTGCTTATCTCGTGGGACTTACTTTCTGGAGAGAGTTTTCAGAAGCTCCCTATGTGACAAACTACGATAAGTCATACCTTGACCTTAGGTTTTGTCCCTATGTTGAAATTAAGCTCCTGGATGCTCCAGGTGTTCTTGGCGCGAGAATGTCAAAGGTTTCTGATAATGGGCTTTGCCTGATTATGGATAAGGCCTTAAAGCTGACAGGAAAGCAAAGGCTACAGGCCATTTTTAACGGAAGAAAGTTTGAGTTTTCTGGCCAAGTGATGACACAGGCTGATGAGGTCTTGGGTCTTAAGCTAAACTTGAGTGATAAAGATGGACTCAAAAGTTGGAATCTATTGTATAATATTCTAAGAGATAGAGGGTATTACATAATATGATTTCAAAAATTTTTAAATTTACTTCAATTCTTTCACTCCTTCTTTTTGTTGCCTGTGACGAAGTTAGCTCACCTGAGGCAGCACTAAGAAAGTTTATCAAAGTTCGTTTTGACCCAGGCAGTGATAAGAAAGATTTTCTCGACATTACAGTAGGGGATTTGCGAAAAGAAATTGAATCAATGTCAAAAGAAGAGTTTAAGATGTTTCGAAGCTCTATGAATGGAGTTAAGAAACACAAAGTTGACGTTGTTCACTCGACTTGTCAGTCAAAAACATGTCACTTCACTTATGTTATCAGTTTAAACTTTTTAAAGTATGCAAAAGACTCTGGTGTCCAAAAGCGAGACTTTCGAATGGATGTTAAGAAAGTTGCCATTCTTGAGAAAGTTTCTGATAAGCTTTGGCAGGTTTCAGATGTTGTCTCTGAATCAAAAACTTTCGTTAAGGGTTTTGATCCCATCACTCCTGATGAATTTGAGAAAAAGTTTGGCGTTTCATTGGACAAAATTAAAGCTGATCATACTGGTCGGCCACTTCGGGATGAAAGCGGCGATATCAAACAAAAATAATCAAGCTCTTTAAACCTTTTTGCCTCCATAGACGATAAGATTGGTGATGGAAACTCACTTTATTCAACGTCTCGTTGATGAAACATTTGATCTCAATGAAAAGAAAGGCTCAAAGCTTGTGAAGTTTGAGTATGTTGAGAAGTGGAATGGAGTTTATTGTGAGGGCCTCAAGTGGTTTATTCCTCTTACTGAAGAAGAGTCTACGAGACTTGTCACAGATTATCTCTATTTAGATGAGCTCAAATTTTATTCAAGTATCATTGCTGAAGAACTGAACCTGTCTTTTCATGAGCGCATTATCATGCACTTGAAAGAAGGAAAGCTTTCAGTCCTTAAACAAAAATCTAAAAATTTAAAATCGGCTGCTTAGATTGCTTCGTAGAATTCTTTAAGCATTAGAGCGTCTTTTTCAAGACTAGGACTGTTACAGATAACGTATCCAGAACAATCTCTTTGCTTTAGAACTCTAATAAGGTCACGCCAGTTGAACTTGCTGTTTTCAAGATCAAGGTGCTTTAAATCACCTTTTGAAGTTGAGCTAATTCCGCTGATGTGAATGTGCATATTTTTAAGAGTTTTTTCACCAAGCTCTTCTGCTAATTCATCGAGAACTTCGTGGAATTCAGCTTCTGTATTGTATTTCCCTGTTCTCGCGAAAAGGTGAGAGAAGTCCATACAAGGAGCACATGAAGAAACGGCTTTTGTTAATGAGATAAGTTCTTGAAGAGAACCAAACTGACTTGTTTTTCCAGTTAGCTCTGGTCTGAGCTCAATTTCAATATCAAGTCTTCCCAGACGCTCTTCAATGACATTTAAACTTTTTTCAACAAGCTCAAAGACGTCAAATGGAGAGTCTTTCATATAAAACGCAGCGTGAAAGGTCATAGACTCAGCACCACAAAGATCAGAGATCTTAGCAGTTTGAATAATTCTCTCAACAGAAGAATCAATCTTGTCCTGCTCTCTAGCGTTAAGGTTAATGTAGTATGGACCGTGAGAAGTTAAAGGAATTCCAAGCTCGTAGCTTACCTTTCTGAGGCCAGAAGAGACTTCTTCTTTCATTCGAACACCGTGAGCAAATTCTAATTGCATGCAATCAAGATTTAACTCATGTATTCTTTTAACGCCTTCGATTGGATTGTTTTTCTTAGTCGTAGAAAGCGGTACACCGGCTGTACCAAAAAGCAGCTTATTAAAATGCATAATTCCCTTCTCCCAAAGAACCCTGAACGATAGTGAATAGGGGGTGTATCACGAAAAGGCATCGCAGCATAGTCGCAAGGCAGAACCCCATATTTCCCAATTTTTTGACCTTTGTTCCTAACGCAGATCACCCTAGTGAATGTTTTTTAGCTCTAATCCGGATTTTTGTCTATAATCAACTTAAATGCTTGTAATATTTATTATGCTAATAAACCTCTAACTCAATAATTTTGCGATGATAAAGAAATTCATGGGACTAATGTTCCTCTATTTTTCGAATCTTTTCTTCTATTGCATGCCCGTTTTGCTGCTTGGAAGCTTTCAGTCTGCTACGACTTTTGCCGTAATCATGGGCTTTTTGTTAATGATAATGGCCTTATTTTCAGATTATTTGATTCTTTTTTTCCTTCTTCCTAAGCGTGGGCGCTTTAAAATCAAAGAAGCTTATCTCCAGAGCTTGTGTCGGTATCATGGAATCTCGAATTTTAGGATGTTTCTTCTTGATCGTGATAAGCCGGTTCTTCTCAAGAGCCTTGGCGGGAAGATGCGGGTTTGTTTTAGCAGAAAGAGTTTAGATAATGTCGTAGACGAATTTGAATATATTGATAGCTCAATTAAAAAGATCCTTAAGATTGAACATCCGTTTCTCAGTCAGGGAATTTTTGTTTATTTTCTCTGCTTATTACTTCCTTTTATGTTTCTTGGAAAATTAGAAAAAAACTTTGGGAGCTTTTTTACTGTTTTTAAATTAACTTACGGCTGGCTAGTGTTTCCAATCCAAATGTTGATCTATCACCTTTATGTGATTAAAGAAGAAGCTTTAAATGACCAAGAGTCTTTTGAGGTGTTTGATCTCTTTTTCATTGGAGATCATGGTTTTGGAGTGCAAAACTACAGGACACAGCAGGCGTGAGTGAAGAAGAGAAAAAAACGGGGTCTCTTTCACGGCTATCAGGCTTAAAAAGATGGTTTCGTTTTCCAGAGTCCACAAATTATTATCCTCTCATATTTACAATTATCTTCGTTGTTATTCTCTTTCAGTATTCTTTCGCGGGCTTTGAGGCCATCTTTTATGATTTTAGGGTTAAGTATGACTTAGGGATAAGTGATGATAACGATATCGTCGTTGTTTATATCGATGAAGAAAGTGATGAGTTTTTAGGTGAGAAGTATCCTTACAATTATCTAAGTCATTACAAGATGCTTGAGCGTTTAATTGGGGATAAACCAAAGATCATTAATTTCCTCGACAATCTGCGAGAGCCAGATGATCAAAATGAAGAAAGAACACTCTTTCAAATTCGAGACTTAATCCAAGAATATGTTCGAGAAGGAGGGCATTTTCGTTTTTCTTCTGCTTATTTTGAGGACTGGGGGAAGGTACAGCCGCCTCTAGACCTTCGATCAATTGGTTATTCTTTTGTGCATCCTTTAATTGATAGTTTTGTTTTTTCTAAAGATGAATTAATAAGAAGGACTCTTCTCAGTTTTGAGGGGGAAGAATCGTTAGAGCTTTGGACGGCCAATACTTGGAGAAGAACCAAAGGACTTGCACCTTTAACGTTAAAATCAATCAATGGCAGTCAGTATGACAAAAAAGCTGATATGACTTACGTATTGTTTCGTTATCCTTTTAATCCAACTGAGCAGGCTGATAAAGTTCGGAGTATTCCCTTTCATAGAGTTCGTGTCGGTAATTTTCCGAAAGGTTTTTTCAAAGATAAGATCGTCCTTGTCGGATCGAAGTATATTTCTAATAGTTCGGATTATTTTTCGACACCTTTTAACAAGGGAAGCGATACGGAGGGAATCTCGGGAAGAGAAAAAGATCGAAAGATTGCACCTTTTTTAAATATTCAAGCGGCAACTATTCAGGCCCTTATAAAAAACAAAACGGTCACACCAATTTCAAGAAATGTTTCTCATGTGATCTGTATTTTTATTTCGTTATTTCTTTCTGTGACGATTTCAAGAATTAAGCCTTCGGATGGGCTCTTAATCACTCTTCTTTTAATGGTCTTTATCATTCTTGGATCATATTTAATTTTTGTGACAGGAGGCTATTGGCTTTATATCTCTCACATCATTATTACAATTTTTGTGGTCTATTATATTTGGGTCCCTTTTCGAGCGATTGGAGAGTATCAAAGACGATATGCGATCCAGGAAGAAACCAAACTTCTGAAAAAAGTAGAGAATTTAAAACAAAACTTTATTTCTCTTATGAGTCATGATCTGAAGACTCCTGTCGCAAAGATCGCAGGGCTTGCAGACATCATGAAGCAAAAATCAACAGATCCTGAACAATTAAAAAACTTCACTTCGATTATCGATTCCACTAAAGAGTTAAATGGGTTTATTACTTCAATTCTCGATCTCACAAAAATCGAATCGAGAAATCTCGATCTTAATTTTGTCTCTCGTGACATCAATAAAGTGATTGAAGCAATTGTTAAAGGTTTAGCCTATCAAGCCAATCAAAAAAATATTGAAGTTGTGCAGGACCTAGGGCCTTTGTATCCGATTCAAGTTGACCCCACACTTATTAACAGAGTCATCTCAAACCTTGTGGAAAACGCGATAAAATATTCTGGAGAAAACACTCGTGTGGAAGTGAAAACCTGGGATGACGAGAACTGGGTTTATCTGACAGTGTCGGACAATGGCGCTGGAATTCCTGAAACAGAGCTTGAATATATTTTTGAGAAATTTTATCGAGTTAAAAATGACGCTAGTCACTCAATCAAAGGGACCGGTTTAGGCCTTTATTTGGTTAAATATTTCATAGAACTGCACGGAGGAGAGATTTCTGTGGAGTCAGAATTGGGCAAGGGGACCAGTTTTCTGGTAAAATTGAAAAACGAATAGCGGTTCATTGAAGCGAACTGCTCGGGTTTAAAGATAAAAGAGAGCAATCAGAATGCATAAAGTATTAGTTGTTGATGATGACAAAGTTTTACAGGATTCAGTTAAGCAAGCGCTTGAGTATCACAACTTCTTAGTTGAGACTGCGGATAACGGAAAAGAGGCCTTATCAAAAGTTTATAAAACAAAATATGACCTCGTGGTGATGGATGTGAACATGCCAGAGATGGATGGAATCACGGCCCTTGGCGAAATCAAAAAGTATGACCCTTCCATTATCGTCTTAATCCTTACAGCCTATTCAAATGTCTCAGACGCGGTTAAGGTTGTAAAAGAAGGCGCTTATAACTATCTTGAAAAGCCAATCACTTCAGATAATCTTGTCGCTCTTATTAAAAGAGCTCTAAAAGCAAGACTTCTTGTTGAAACGACAGCTTTTTCAGCTCCGGTTCTCTCCCTTGGAAACAATACTGAAGATCAGTTCGTTGGTGAATCTGATGAGATGAAAAAAGTTTTTAACGTCATCTCAAAGCTTGCTCAGGTGAATACTCCGGTTCTCATTCGAGGAGAGTCGGGAACAGGTAAAGAGCTTGTTGCAAAAGCGATTCATTATAATGGCCCTCGAAAAGATGAAAGGTTTGTCACTATTAACCTTGCAGCGATTCCTGATAATCTCATTGAGTCTGAGCTTTTCGGACATGAGAAAGGTGCTTTTACAGGAGCGACTGAAAGAAAGCTTGGTAAATTTCAATATGCTGATGGTGGAACAATCTTTCTTGATGAAATTGGCGACATTAGCTCACAAATGCAAGTAAAGCTTTTAAGAGTTCTTCAGGAAAAAGTCTTTACTCCTGTGGGCTCCAATCGAGATGTAAAAATTGATGTGAGAATTATTGCAGCCTCTCATAAGCCTTTTGAAAAAATGATTGAATCAGGGGATTTTAGAGAAGATTTATTTTACAGATTAAACGTTCTTCCTGTTTATCTTCCACCACTTCGTGAGAGAAAATCAGATATTCCTCATCTTGTGGAATATTACGTAAATTATTTTAATAATTTTCATGGCCTTAATATCAAGGGAACTACTGACGGAGCAAAAGATCTTCTTGTTAATTATGGATGGCCTGGAAACATTCGAGAGCTTCGAAATGTGATTGAGCATGCTTTTATTATCGAATCAACTGACAGTATTCAATCTTCATCTCTTCCAGACAGTGTTAAAAAGGGAGCCAAGACCGATAATAAGAGTTTTGAGCGAGAAGATAATCCAATTAATATCTCAGATATTAAAGACTCTGTTCTTGATGAAACAAGAACCCTAGGTAGTACAGAAGATTATCAGTTTACCTTTGCGACTAAGACTGAAGATGATGGAGTTAAGCTTGATTTTCAATTGGCGAAAGATCTCTTTGAAAAAGAGTTTATTATTCAGGCCCTTAAGCTTAACAAGGGAAAGATCAATCAGACGGCATTAAAGGCAAATATTCCCAAAAAGACTCTGCTTCGAAAAATTGAAAAGTATGAGATCAATCCAAAATCTTATTACTAGGCTGAAAAATGAATAGAATCTATCGTTGTCTTGTGATGATCTTTTTTATGATTATTGCCGATCAGGTGACCAAGGGATATTTCCAACAAAACTTCCAACTCGGTGAAAGTGTCGCGGTCATTGATGGATTTTTTAATTTTACGTATGTGCAAAATAAAGGTGCGGCTTTTGGAATGGGGGCGGGCGCCAACGATACGTTACGAATGGTGATTTTTAAAATTATCCCTGTGTTTGTCTGTTTCTATCTTTTCTATCTCATGTTCATCTACCGAAATCGAGAAGAGAAGAAGATTATGGTTTGGGGGTATGCACTTGTTCTCGCAGGCGCGGTTGGAAACCTTATTGATCGAATCTCATTAGACTACGTAGTAGACTTTCTCGATTTTTATTATAAATCCCATCACTATCCCGCATTTAATATTGCCGATAGTTGTATCACGGTTGCTATTGGTATTCTTATTGTTGAAACCTATAGGGAAGAGAAGCGAGAGAAGCTTGAAAAAGAAAAGCAAGCTTTGGCATCCTCATCAGATAAGGCTTAGGATAATTGTTCCGGCTCAGAAGCTTGAGAGCTAAAGAATGGTAATATAAAAGTGTGAACATTCTTGTGTTGGGAGCACTTATTCTATGAAGCACGTCATTCTTGTCTTACTTTTAATTCCACTTGCGCTCTATTCAAAAAATACGAAAAAAGCTAAACGGGCGCCTAATACTACGACGGTAAGCGCTGGGACAAGTGCCGTTTATTGTGCCATTTCAAACTCTTTTTCCAATGCAGTCGCAAAACTCAATAGAGAGTTGAACGATTCCCAGAGAAATGTCGGAGTTGTTAGAGGCAATGGTCAAGAATCTCTTAATTTTGCTCCAGGCTCTTTTTTAGTTTCTGCCCCCTCATTTCACGTAGAGAGATCGAATTATATTCATGCCTGTGTAACTCTTACTGCTCATTAAAAGAATTGATGAGTCGTAGGCTTGATGTTCTAAGGCACATCAAGCCCATTTCAAAAAAGTCTTTGTAGATGTATTTAGAGCCCCATGCTCCATCTTCAATAATAGCAGCTGTTGCATTGTCATTGAATTCTGCAACGTAGCCTACAATCTGACCATCTTTAGTAATCTCATAAATTTTGTAGAGCTCCATATGAGGATGAGATTCATTGAATTGTCCCAGATAGTAAGCTCTTTCCTCTTCGTCAAGTTCACTAACGATTTCTTCAAAGTGAACTTTAGATATCTCATTGATGTCGTCATAGAGTCTTTTTGCTTCCACAGGAAGAAGATCTGGGGAGTCAATATTAACCACTTTTGCTTTAAAGCTAGCTGGAAGATCGTCTGGTTCTAAGCTTCCATATCCGTCAGCTTCACGAGCTATCATTTTCATGACTTCTGCTGCTTGAGAGCCAGAAAGCTTTCCACCAGGGTTTGAGAAGCCTTCGCAAGGGCTAAAAACCTTCGATGCACGCTCGTCAGCTTTTTTTACAGAAACCTTAAGAAGGTTAACTTGATCAGGGCTAGAAATGTTCTCACTATAAGAGTAGTAAAACTTATAGCTTAGTGATTGGATTGATTCATCACTTTTCAATGAAATATAAAAACCTTTGATTTGTTTTTCGTTGGCCTTGTGAACATATCTATTGAGCTTGAATGAGGCATGCTTTTTAAATGCTTTAAGACTCCAAAAGAGGTTTGGGTATTCTCTTTGTGAATGATCAAACGCAAGGCGAATACTGTCTTCAACAATTTTAGGCGTATCAAACGCATTTGAGGCCTTGATCTTGGTCATTCTATTTCCTGTTAAATAATCAACTTTAGTTGTCCCTCTGTTAACCGTGGAGAGAAGCTCCGCCTTACAAGCGGGACTTCTCGATTTACACTTAAGCTATTCTTTATTTAACGAAGAAAATTCGAGGAAAAGATTTTCCTCGCGATCAAATAAAGAAGTAATTTTTGAGAAGCCATTTGATGAAAATAAAGTTTTTGAAAATCAAGAGTACCTATATTTTAAACCAACAAGTTTTGCAAATCAGGAACCTGAACAGAAGGTGTTTCTTGAAAGGGTGAAGCTGTCTGATAAGAATGTCATTCTGGATCTTACAGATAATGGTGGTGGAGACAATTGGTTTGCCCATGAGCTAGTCAAAGCGACTTATCTTAAGACTGATCAAGTTCCCCAATCAACCAAGATTCAATTGACTTCTGGACTTATGATGATTGGGCTTTGCTTTACGTTACTTGAACATGGATACGATTCAGCTCCCAGTTATTGTAGTGAGGTGAAAGATTATGTGTCTGATAAAGGGTTTGATGACCTTCTTCTTAGTAGCAAGTCTCAGAAAAAAAGTACTTATAAAGGGGAAAGAACATCTGCATATTCCTCAAGAATAATTATTCTCATCGATTCATCTTGTGCTTCAAGTTGTGAAACGGTGGTTGAAAAAATGACGACTCATAAAAATGTTTTAGTTGTAGGTGAGAATACCGCAGGAGCACTTCATTTTAGTAATGCAATGACCTTAATGCTACCGAACTCTGGAATTATTGCAAAAATACCGACTCTTTATCATGAATATGAGTTCGATGGAGAAGAGGGAAAAGGCTACAGTCCTGAATATCAGATTGAAGGACTTGTTAAAGAGAGTCAGATCCTTGAAATGTTTTCTAATTCTCAGTTGTTTCAATAAATTTTTTTCTCAGCCATAAACCTGCAATCACCATATAAAGACAATAAACCTGTCCCAAGGTGAAAACTTCCATAACAAAACCAATGTGAGGATCCGGCTCCCGAAAGAACTCAAGAATGATTCGGATCACCCCATAGCCCATTAAAAAGTGAGAGCATTGCTGAGTGACTTTCTTAAAATCTCGTGAAAACCAGAGGATGAGCCCAAGGACAAGGCCTTCCCCTATGGCTTCATAAATTTGTGAAGGATGTCTTGAAAATTGATCCACATGAGAGAAGATCACTCCCCATGGGGCTTCTGTTTTTCTTCCAATTAATTCGCCATTAAGAAAGTTTGATACTCTTCCCAAGATTAAAAACCATGGAACGATGGTGACAACGATATCGAGAAACCTCCAGGCCTTAAGGGTTTCTTTTCGAAAAGACAAAAGAGTAAGAACGGTGGATCCGATAATCGCACCATGAAAACTCATGCCGCCTTTATAGATTTGAAAGAGCTCATAAGGATTTTCAAAATAATATTCAGGGTTATAAAAAAGGGCGTAACCGAGTCGTCCACCGATAATGTAACCAAAAGCTATGAGAAGAGAGCCTTTGATGATTGTGGAGCGATCAAGCCCAAGGCCTTCTTTTGCATTAATTTTTGAAATTAAAAAGGGGCTTAGGATTGCACCCAGAAAATAGACGAGCCAATACCACGTGAGTTGAAAACCTGCGATTCTTAAAAGAACAGGATCAAGGTTGATAAGGGAATTTTGCATTGAAAAGACTAAGCTTCTTCAGTTTGCTTTGGTTCGAGACTGAGATTGTTGTCTGAGTTTACTTTTTGAATAGTGTCCTCAGAAACATAGAGTTCTGATTTTAATGTCTCGTTACCCCAAGCGATAAAAGAGTCGTCGTGCTCGTACATTGTAATGGTTTCCCAAGGACAATCTTGTGAGCAGTTTTGGCAACCAATACATCTGGCGATATCGATTTCAACCATTTGGCGAAAAGCCGGATTTGAGGCATCTGGACCTGGAACCAGTTCAATGGAATCTACTGGACACCCTGCAATACAGACTTCACATCCTGTACAGCCACTTTGGTGCACGACAGCGATAAGCTTTGGTGGCTTTTTCCCTTTCCTTTTAGGCTTTAACCTAGCGGGATGATAAGGGTTTTCCACTACAACTGATTGCTCTTCTGTTTGATCAAGATCTTCCATTTCTGGGTCCTACTAATTTAAATACTGCTCCAATAATAGCACAGTCTTTGCCGAGACAGAAGCCTGTCTCTTTGGAGTTTTTGCGTCGTCTAGGTTTAGAACTCATCTCACAATTCCTCAAGGCTGCGGTCGGCTGCAATGCATGCCTGACTGCGTCTTCGGATAAAAACGTTCTCAACGTGCTAATCAGCACGTCTGCGAGCATTTTTAACCTCATCCTTGCATGCAAGCATTTCGCACAACCTCGCTTCTTGAGGAATTGTGAGATGAGTTCTACTATTAAGGCGTTTGAAATAGTCTGTAAATGATACTGCCTGTCATTTACCAGGGGTTGGTGGCCCCTGAGATACGCCCAATGTGATTTTTGAGGAGGGGAATTGGCAAATCCGTTACGCTTTATTACCGCGG
>JBMYPC010000056.1:0-19212 GCA_049599895.1 Bacteriovoracaceae bacterium
CTTATTACCATTGGCCTATAACTATTCTGATTCCATTTTCTTAGGATTTGAAGCCCGAGGAAAAAAAGCAAACGCCGTTAATGAAATTGCTGAAAGAATTGATTTAGAAAATGTGGCCTGTTTTCATAAAAGAATTGAGGAGGTCCTTATTGATCGATCCTGTCTTATGTCCTTTAAGGCCGTTGCTAAGATTAAAGATCTCATCGACAAAGTTAATCTTGATGAAGATTCTGAAGTCGATCTTTTATTTTATAAAGGACCATCTGTTTATGAACAGGAGTCAGTGCCGAACACATATAAGTCATTTAAATTAAAAGAAAAGATTGAGGTTAAGCTAGGGGAGAATACAAGAATTCTCTTTGTCTATTCTTCTAAAGTTCCACGTGGAACCGGCGCGCGGCGAAAGTTCCCAGGGGGAAGTTTTGAAGCGTCCGGCGGAAAAAAACAAAGAGACCTTATCAAGAAAAAGAAAAATCTTGTCAAACTAAGCCAAATTCTTCACACTTAAGCCCAGAGAAAACTAGAATTCCTAATTCAGGGGGCACACCTAAATGGCTAAAATCATTGCACTAATGAATCAAAAGGGTGGAGTAGGGAAAACGACTACTTCAGTTAATCTTGCAGCGTGTCTAGCGGCAGCGGAAAAAAGAGTACTCATAATTGACTTAGATCCTCAGGGAAATGGCTCAATTAGCGTTGGGCTCGATAAAGAGAAGTTTGAAGATAAAAATATTTATCATGCTCTTATAGGAGAGACTCCAGCAAAAGAATGTGTTCATCACACAGATCTTCCAAACTTCGACATTATTCCATCAGAAAATAACCTTTCTGGTGCAGAGGTTGAACTTGTCAGTGTGATCTCCAGAGAAACAAAACTGAAAATGGCATTAGATCCGTTAAGAGAGGATTACGATTATATCCTTATAGACTGTCCACCTTCACTTGGACTTTTAACTATCAATGCTCTTTGCTGTGCTGATAGTTATATTGTTCCGATGCAAACTGAGTATCTTGCAATGGAAGGTCTAGCACAACTTCTCAATACAGTTCGCCTTATTCGTGAATCACTAAATCCAAAACTTCATAATGATGGAATTCTTCTGACTATGTATGACGGACGTTCAAGCCTTCATAAGCAAGTTGCTGAAGAAATCAGAAATCATTTTGAGGATATTGTTTTTGAAACTGTGATTCCACGAAATGTAAAACTTGCGGAATGTCCTAGTTTTGGAAAGCCCATCATTCTTTACGATATCGAATCAAAAGGGAGTGAGGCTTATCTTTCACTTGCTAAAGAACTTCTTATTCGTGAACGAGCAAAAACTCAAATTCAAGAACTCGAAAATGTGGACCTTCCACCAATTGATGGCCTTGAAGAAAATCAAACTCAACTTTAATTAAACTTTGTGAGGGAATAATCATGGGAAAAAGAAAAGTCGCATTAGGAAAAGGTATCGCGAGTTTAATTAAAGAAACTCCACAAGAAATTTTAAAAAAGAACTTAAATGATATTGAAGCTGCTGAGAAAAAAGTCGCAGCAAAGGCTGAGATCACTGAGGGAACTCCTTTCATGGTTGATGTAAATGAAATTCAACCTAATCCAAAGCAGCCAAGAAAAATCTTTAAAAGCCAAGATCTTCAAGAGCTAAGCCTCTCTATTAAAGAAAACGGAATTCTTCAGCCAATCGTTATTTCGAAAAACTTAGAAGGCAAAGGTTTTTACCTTATTGCAGGTGAAAGAAGACTAAGAGCCGCTAAGATGGTTGGGCTTGAAAGAGTTCCGGCTTTTATTAAAAAGGTAACCGATAGAGAACAGTTAATCTTAGCAATTTTAGAAAACGTTCAAAGATCAGATCTCAACTGTGTTGAGGTGGCCTTAGGTTATTTTCAATTAATGAATGAATTTAATCTTACTCAAGAAGAAGTGGCGAAGAAGCTTGGAAAAGAAAGATCAAGTATTGCTAACCATCTTCGTATTCTTAAACTTCCTAAACAAGTTATCGATCTTGTAAAAAATGAAGAGTTAAGTTTTGGTCACGCAAAGCTTCTTGCTGGTATTAAAGAATCTGAAAAAGCGGTTCGTTTAGCAACTCAAGCGGTTGACGAATCAATGTCGGTTCGTGAACTAGAGAACCTAATCAAAAAGTCTAACGTAAAGCCAAAAACAGAAGCTGGTAATAATCGCGATGAGCGGTTAGAATCTTTAAAGCAGAATCTTGAAAATAAAACTGGTTTTCATTTCAATTTAAAGCGCAATAATAAAGGTGCTGGAGAAATTAAAATCAAATTTACAAATGATGCTGAGTTTAATGACATCTACGAGTATTTAACGAGAAGATAAAAACGAATGCAGTGGAAAGAACAACAAGACATAGCAGCGGTTATCGAGCAAGGTTGTAAGTTCGAGGGGAATCTCTCGTTTAATGGCGTCGCGCGAATTGCTGGGATCGTTAATGGCAGTATTTTCTCAAATGATACGGTAATCATTTCAGAAGGTGCTGTCATTAACGCTGATATAAATGCCAATGTCATTTTAATTTCTGGAACTGTTAAAGGAAACATTAAAGCAAGTTCAAAGGTTGAGATCGTTAAACCTGCTCGCTTTGAAGGAACCATCACAACACCAAGTCTTATTGTTGAGGAAGGGGTAATCTTCCACGGAACAACTAAGATGAGTGAGAAAAATACCTATTTAAGTTAGCCAACGAAATTTCTGGAGAAAATATGAATCGAGTAATCTTATTAAGTTTAGGATTTATGCTAATGCTTTCAAGTTGTGGTTGGAGATCAATTCCGACAGCAAAAAACGAAGTTGAAGCAAAATGGGCTGAAGTTGTTAACCAGTATAAAAGAAGGGCGGATTTAATTCCTAACCTTGTGAATGTTGTTAAGGGTTATGCTTCTCATGAAAAAGAAACTTTAACAGCTGTTGTAGAGGCGAGGGCCAAAGCAACAAAGACGAATATTAATGTAGATGATCTTAATCCAGCGACAATGCAAAAGTTTCAAAAAGCTCAAGGAGCGCTAACATCGGCTCTTTCAAAGTTAATGGTAGTTGTGGAAAGATATCCAGATCTTAAGGCGAATCAAAATTTTCTTGCACTTCAAAGTCAGCTCGAAGGCACTGAAAATCGAATTACAGTTGCTCGAAATCGCTATATTGAAACAATTAAGCAATTCAATAATCTTGTTACTGTTCCACCTCAATCGTGGACAAATTCTATTCTTTATCAGTTTGAGAAAAAGCCGCAGTTTACTGTTGAGAATGAAAAAGACATTCAAGACGCACCTGAAGTTAAACTTTAATGAAACTTATACTCAGCTTATTCTTTTTTATAAGTTCAGCTTTTGCCCTTGAGGTTCCAAGATTAAGTGGTCCTGTGATTGATAAGGCTGGAATTATAAGTGGTTCAACTGAAAGAAGAATTGAAGCCATTATTCGTGACCTTTATCAAAATGGAAATGGGCCACAAGTTCAAGTTCTTACAATACCAAGTCTTAAGGGCGAAGTTCTTGAAAATTACAGTATTAAGGTCGTTGATAAGTGGAAGCTAGGTGATGAAGTCAGAGATGATGGCGTTCTTTTTCTTGTGGCACTGAATGACAGAAAAATGCGAATCGAAGTTGGCCAGGGCCTTGAAGGTTCACTAACAGATTATATGTCGTTCAAAATTATTGATTCCATTAAGCCTCACTTTCGATCAGGAAAGTATTCTAACGGAATTTACAAGGCTGTAACTCAAATTGCTGCCATTGCGAGCGGAGACCAAGAAGCTGCACAAAAATTAAAGAGCACGGCTCGCAGTAAGCATTATGAAAACATTGTGATTTTTATAATGATTCTCTTTTTTATACTCGTGAGGATTTATCTTGCGAGATTTGGTCGTCATATACGTGGCGGCTATTCCTCTGGTGGATTTTACAGTGGCGGAGGTTGGTCATCAGGTGGTGGTGGCTGGTCCGGAGGCGGCGGCGGATTTTCCGGTGGCGGTTCAAGTGGAAGTTGGTAATGATGAAACTTAATTCTGAAGATAAAAAGAAAATTTCTGAAACAATAAAAAACGTTGAAATTAAGACAAGTGGTGAGATTGTTTCTGCAATTGTTTCAAAGAGTGATCTTTACCGAGAGTCACAATTTGCCACATCAATTTGTTTCACACTTCTTGTATTGGCTATTCTTTTATTTAAATTTGAGTATGAATCCCATGAAACATTTTTGCTTATTTTTCTTACTACGATTATTGGTTTCTTTGCAGGAAGTTTAAATATTTTCAAAAGACTTTTTCTTAATAAATCGGTAATGGCAGAAGAGGTCCATCAAAAAGCTGTGCAGCTATTTTTTTCTAATAATCTTCATCATACAGAGCAAAGAATAGGTGTTTTAATTATGATTTCATTGCTTGAAAAAAGAGTTGAAATACTTGGTGATAAAGGAATTAATGAGAAGGTTGATCAAAACTTTTGGGATCAAATTACTCAAAAGATGGTGAAATCAATAAAATCTGGAAATGTCACTCAGGCCATGAATGAAGCGATTCTAGAATGTGGTGTTGTCTTAGAAAAAGAATTTCCAGCAAGTGGAAAAAATCCAAATGAACTTCCAGATCGTCTGATTACTGATCTCTAAAAGATCTCATTCTAGCCTTTCAAGGGCTCGAAATTATTAGTGCCTAAGCAGTGGTATTCAAGTCTGACTAAACCTTTTGGCATTTTCCCCGAACAGGACTTCATGAAGTCCTGTTATAAATTTCTTTTACCATTTTTCGTTTTAATCGTTTCATTCGCATACTCTAATAATGTTCTCAATGGAATCGGCTATGACAATGAGAACGATCTTTAATTATGTGACGGAAAAGAATTGGCCTTATATTTTAAGGTTCGACTTAAAGAGTCACTTAAATAATACCTTTGATGCTCTGCGGTTTTGGTAAGAAATAACGCGTATGAGCATTTCTTTCTTCAGTCTAGCTCGATGAATGAGAATTACTTAGGGAGCGCGATGCGTTTTTGGTTAGATTCAGCTTGACTGTTTCACCCCCTAAGTCTAGAAATATGAAGCTATTCCTTTAAAAATTAAGCGATTGAGGCACATGAGATGGGTGGACTTTTAGATCAGTTAGGCATCGGTGAAGCTGCGATTTATCAATTTGTAGTATTCGTAGTTTTCTATTTTTTAATATCAAGACTTCTTTTTAATAAAGTTTTATTTGTTTTAAAAACTCGTGAAGATAAGACAACAAAGCTCGAAGGCACAGCTAACGATACTTTTGAAAGAGCTGAAAAATTATCACAAGAGTACAAAGAAAAAATTGATGTTGCTTATTCAGAAGCTCAAGAAGAGTTCAATGTTGAAAGAGAGAAGTTTCAAGTTGAACAAAAATCACAAATTAAAGAAGAAGAGAAAAAACTTGAAGAGATGGTGAAAAAAGAAAATGAAGTTTTCGAAGGAACCATTAAAGAAAGTAAAGATAAAGTCATGGGTGAAGCTGGTGGCTTAGCTCAAACTCTTGTTGAAAAATTAGTAAGATAAAAATTTAAGGTATCATTATAATGAGAAAACTATTTTTTGTTTTATTTCTCCTCCCAGTAACTGCACTTGCTGCCGGTGGTAGTGGATCGCCAATTGATCTTCTTTTCCCAGCAATTAATGCTCTTCTCTTTTTTGGATTTCTTGGTTGGAAATTAAAAGGACCTCTTAAGAATCACTTTGAAACTCAAGCAAAAGAGATAGAAGACTTCACAAGTCTTGCTGAGAAGAAAAATAAAGAAGCTCAAATTAAGTTCGAAATGTTCCAAGAGAAAGTTTCAAACCTTAATAAAGAAGTTGGTGAAATTAAGAGTAATAATCTAAAAGATATCATGAAGCTTAAAGAGACAATCAATTCTGAAACAGAAGATACAATTGCTCGTTTAAGAAGAGATGCTCAAAACAAAATTGAATCTGAAAAAAATGAAATGCTTAGAGGTCTTTACAGCGAACTTGTTGAAGAGGTCGTTGTGAAAGCGAAAAGCGATATTTCATCTGATTCTGGTAAAAAAGATAAAGCAGTCGGCAACTTAATTTCTAAGTTGCAGTAGATAAAGATAAACGTTAAGGGTTTCAACTCATGAAAGAAGCACAAATTTCACGTTCATACGCCAAGGCGATGATCGAGTTAGCCGAGAAAGATAACGTTGATGTTTACGGTGAGCTTTTAAAGGTTCACGAACTCATTAATGGATCTAACGAACTTGAAAACGTTCTTTTTCTAGAAGTTTTTACACTTGAAGAAAAAGAAGCGGTTCTTAAAGACGTTCTTTCAAAGCTAGGATCAAATAAACTTGTGACCAACTTTTTACTCTTTTTATTAAGTGAAAAAAGAATTGGTCTCTTTCCTCAGATCTTTAAAGAGATCGTTGTTCTTGATGACCATAAAAAAGGTTTTTTAAGAGGAACGATTGAAGGAAGTGATAAAGAAATTGCAGCTGATACTCAAGCTAAACTTAAGTCATATATTGCAGGCAAGTTAGGAACTGAGCCTGAATTAACTTATGTTCAGTCTGATAAAATTTCAGCGGGGTATAGGGTGACTGTTGAGGATCTTCAATTAGATGCCACAATTGATCATCAATTAAACGAACTTAAAGGAACTATTTTAAATAGCTAAAAGAGGTTAAATCATGTCAATGAATCCAGAAGAAATTACGTCGATTATTAAGGATAGGATTTCAAACTTTGAAGCCAAGCTTCAGGTTGATGAAGTCGGAACAGTTTTAACAATTGGTGACGGTGTTGCACGTGTTTTTGGTTTAAAAAACGTTATGGCCGGGGAACTAGTTGAATTTGAAACTGGTACTAAGGGAATGGTTCTTAACCTTGAAACGAATAACGTTGGTGTTGCTATTCTTGGTGATGATAATGCTATTAAAGAAGGTTCATCAGTTAAAAGAACATCTAAGATTGTTGAAGTTCCTGTGGGTGATGCTCTTCTTGGACGTGTTGTTAACGCAATCGGTGAGCCGATTGATGGTAACGGTGAAATTAAAACTGATGAGTACAGACGAGTTGAAATTAAAGCTCCTGGGATTCTTGCTCGTAAATCAGTTCACGAGCCACTTCAAACTGGAATTAAAGCGATCGATTCAATGATTCCAATTGGAAGAGGACAACGAGAGCTTATTATTGGTGATAGAAAGACAGGGAAAACTGCTGTTGCTATCGATACGATCATCAACCAAAAAGGGAAAGATGTTGTTTGTATCTACGTTGCTGTTGGACAGAAAAAGTCTACAGTAAGACAGGTTCAGCAAAAACTAAAAGAGCACGGTGCCCTTGATTATACAATTATTGTATCGGCGACTGCTTCTGATACAGCACCACTTCAATTCTTAGCCCCTTACACTGGTTGTACAATGGGTGAGCTTTACAGAGATAGTGGAAAGCACGCTCTTATCATTTATGATGATTTAACAAAACAAGCTGCTGCTTATAGACAGATGTCACTTCTTCTTAGACGTCCTCCTGGACGCGAGGCCTTTCCTGGAGACGTTTTCTATCTACACTCGAGACTTCTTGAAAGAGCGGCGAAACTCTCTGATGAGCTTGGTGCTGGTTCACTGACAGCTCTTCCAGTCATTGAAACTCAAGAAGGTGACGTTTCGGCATATATTCCAACAAACGTTATTTCGATTACAGATGGTCAGATTTTTCTTGAATCAGATCTTTTCAACTCTGGTATCCGACCTGCGGTTAACGTTGGTGTTTCGGTATCACGGGTTGGTGGTTCTGCTCAGGTTAAATCAATGAAAAAAGTTGCAGGTACATTAAGACTTGATCTTGCTCAGTATAGAGAGCTTCAAGCTTTCGCGGCTTTTGCTTCTGATCTTGATGCCCAAACAAGAAAGCAGCTTTCACGAGGTGAGAGACTTGTTGAGCTTCTTAAGCAAGCTCAATACGCTCCGTTTGAAGTGACTGATCAGGTTGTTTCAATCTATGCAGCGACTAACGGATACTTTGATGATGTACCAGTTAATAAAGTTGGTGAAATCGAAAAAGAACTTCTTGAAACAGTTAAAGCTCGTCATGGTGAACTTTATAAAAGAATTGATGAGACGAAAAAAGTTGAAGGTGATGACAAGTCTAATCTTGAGAACATCATCAAAGAATTTGTTGCTTCAAAGAAATTCTAAGGCGTAGTTAATAATTTTTTAAAGGTCATAAATAATGGCAAATATTAAAGATTTAAAAAAGAAGATTAAGACTACGAAAAGTACTCTTAAGATTACAACAGCGATGAAGCTTGTTTCCGCTGCGAAGATGGCCAAGGCCCAAGCAGCGATCGTTGGAACAAGACCATACGCCAATGAGCTTGAAGATTCGATTAAAACGATTTCAGCTCTTGCCCGTAATTATTCTCATTCTTTTTTAGAAAGTAATGATTCTGATAAAACAGTGGTTCTTGTCATCTCTGCAAATAAAGGTCTTTGTGGTGGGTATAACTCACAGCTCGCAAAGAAAGTTCTTACTGATCTTGGTTCAGTTGATCACCTTGAAAACTATGAATTTCATTTCATTGGGAAAAAGGTGAAAGACGCTCTTAAATCAACAGAGATCCAAGGTGATCTTGTTGAATTTGAAAAGAACGAACCAACTTATGAAGAAATCAATAAAATTGCAGTTGAGCTCAGCGAGCGATTCTTAAATGGTGAAGTTGGAAAAGTCTTAGTGGCTTATAACATTTTCAACTCAGCCATTAGTTTCACTCCAACCATTAAACAAGTTCTTCCCTTAAGCCTTGATCAAAGTGCTGCTGAAGAACTTAAAGAAAAACATCCATTTGATTTTAAATATGATCCAAGTGCAAGTGAGATTCTCGATACATTAATTCCTGAAACTTACTCAACTTCGATCTATACAAGTGTTCTCGATGCTGCGGCAGCTGAGCACGGGTCAAGAATGACAGCAATGGATAATGCTGTTGGAAATTGTAAGGACGCGATTCGTTCATTAACATTACAAATGAACAAGGCAAGACAGGCAGCGATTACAACTGAGCTTATTGAAGTTGTATCTGGTGCTGAGTCTCTTAACGGTTAGTAGAGCGAAACCGGTTTGAGGTTTCGGCGTCGCAGACGACCAGCAAGCGTCAGCGCGCGGCCGATGAGAAGATTAGTTAAGAAAGTTTGCTGAATATATTTGAATTAGGAATTAAGTCGATAGACTAAGGAGATATGAAAATGGCGGAAAATACTGGAGTTGTAAGACAAGTGATGGGTCCGGTTGTAGACGTTGAGTTTGAAAGCGGAAACCTACCTAGAATCTACAACGCTCTTAGAGTAACTAACAAAACAATCTCTGATGCTGAAGGGAACCTCGTACTAGAAGTTGCTCAGCACTTAGGTGATAACATGGTAAGAACGATTGCGATGGACGCTTCTGAAGGTCTAAGTCGTGGTCTAAAAGTTGTTGATACTGGAAAGCCAATTCAAGCTCCTGTTGGACGTGAATGTCTTGGTCGTATTATCAATGTTGTTGGTGAGCCAATTGATGAAGCAGGGCCTATCAATAATCAAAAGTCATACGATATCCATAGAGAAGCTCCTTCGTTTGAAACTCAGTCAACTAAGTTAGAGCCATTCTATACAGGTATTAAAGTTATCGACCTCCTTGCTCCTTATCTTAGAGGGGGCAAGATTGGTCTTTTTGGTGGTGCTGGTGTTGGTAAAACCGTTCTTATTATGGAGCTAATTAACAACATTGCGACTCAACACGGTGGTCTTTCAGTTTTCGCCGGTGTTGGGGAAAGAACTCGTGAAGGAAACGATCTTTACGAAGAAATGAAAGAGTCAGGGGTTATCGATAAGACAGCTCTTGTTTATGGTCAGATGAATGAGCCACCGGGTGCTAGAGCGCGTGTTGCCCTAACTGGTCTTTCTCTTGCTGAATATTTTAGAGATGAAGAAAAACAAGACGTTCTTTTCTTCGTTGATAATATTTTCCGTTTTACCCAAGCTGGTTCAGAAGTTTCTGCCCTTCTTGGTCGTATTCCTTCTGCCGTTGGTTACCAGCCAACTCTTGGTACAGAAATGGGGGCCATGCAAGAGCGTATTACTTCAACTAAGGATGGATCGATTACTTCTATCCAGGCTGTTTACGTTCCTGCCGATGATTATACTGACCCGGCTCCAGCAACTACCTTTGCCCACCTTGATGCAACAACTGAACTTTCTCGTCCAATTGCTGCAAAGGGGATTTATCCTGCGGTTGACCCTCTAAGTTCAACTTCAACAATTCTCTCTCCTGAGATTGTTGGTGACGAGCACTACAATACTGCTCGTGGGGTGCAGGCAATTCTTCAAAGATATAAAGAGCTTCAAGATATTATTGCGATTCTTGGTATGGACGAACTTTCTGAAGAAGATAAGATGGTTGTTGCTCGTGCACGTAGAATTGAGAAATTTCTTTCTCAACCATTTTTCGTTGCTGAGCAGTTCACTGGTATTAGTGGTCAATTTGTTCAAATTGAAAACACGATTGCAGGATTTAAAGCAATTCTTGATGGTGAATGTGATGATCTTCCGGAGCAGGCATTCTACCTAGTTGGTGATCTTGAAATGGTTCGTGCTAAGGCTAAAGAAATGGCGGCGGACGCTTAAGATAGCTTTCGGCTAAAAAGGTTTCTAAATGAACTTTTATACAGTTGATATTTTAACCCCCTCAAAAGTTGTTGCTAAAGATGTTCCAGCTGAAGCACTTTTAGTTCCAACCGTAAGGGGACAAATTAATGTTCTTGCGAATCATACTCACATTGTTTCAAAGCTTGAAACAGGTGTTGTGAGTGTCTTTGGTGGAGCAGACGATCCTGACCGTTACTTTTCTGTAACGGCTGGAGTTTGTAAGGTCTTAAATGACAAAATTACAATTCTAGCTAAAACGAGTGAAGAGTCGCATGAGATCAATCTTGAAAGAGCCAAAGAAGCTCTTGCCAATGCTGAGCAAATGCTTGATCAGCATCTTAAAGACGATGAGTATACTAAGTACGTTCGTAAGAAAGAAAGAGCACAGCTTAGAATTCAGCTTTGTGAATTCAAAGGCTGAGTACTCAAAAAGTGCCAGGTACTTTTAAGATTTTTCGCAAATCTTACATCTGGCGAGTGTTGAGTACTCGTTTATTCAAGTTTAAAGAGATCTCTATTCTTAACTAAATCACTAGGTTGAAACCTACAAGAATCCTGTCAAAATATTACTATGTTCAGGACTTTATGGTTGCTAGCAATAGTTGGCTGCACATTTCATTCAACACCATTAAAAGCCCCAAAGATTTTATTCTTTGGCGATACGATTATTTCTGAAAGCTTAAGTCTTGAAACTGGAAAGAAGATTGTTAAAAGCTTCTTTAATAAGTTTGAATCAACATTACACTCCCCAAGTATTATTGATGATGAAGCTAGTGAAATAGAAGTCACTTTATCAAATACTGTTTCGAGTATTGAAACTAAAAAAATTCTTGTTGGAAATGAAAGGCAAATTAAAGAAGTAAAGCTTAGAGAAGTTCCAAAGAGCAAAACTAAAAAAAGAAGCTTTAAAAATTTTAAATCAAGTTATAAAGAGATTGCTCAGTACTGGCCAACTCAAAATGAAAATCCTCTCGCTAAGAGTGCTATCCAAATTAACTTTCAAAAGCTCAAGATCGCAAAACCCGTAAGAGTCGCTAAAAATACTAATAAGGCAATTGAAGACAGCTTTAAAAAGCTAGAGGCCTTAAGCAAAGTGGTTGATGTAAAAGTCATTAAAGAAGATGAGATGAAAGCTCTTCCTTTTGAAGAGCAATTAGTGAATGCTGGACCTCAAAGAAGAGACATCAGTCTTTCAAATTCAGAAGTCTTAGAAATTCAAAACCTTGCTTATAAAAAGTTATCAGTGCCGAATATCCAATTGCTTGCTTCGCTCATTGATATGAATGAGTTCAAAACAAGATTAATGGCATATAAAGATAGCCCTGCCCCAATTAAGCCTGATCAGAAACTCATTGATCAAAGCCTGGCTGCTATTGAACCTCAAAAAGGGAAAGAGGTGGTTAAAAATGGTGAGGCCCTTGTTGAAGATGAGATTACAGTTAAAAAATCAGCAGTTCAAAAAAATGATAATCCCGATAAGAAAATTGGGAAGACATCTTTAATTCACCGTCTTGCAAGCAATCCAGTAAAGCCTATTCCTAAAAAAGAGCCGGTCATTGGTAGTGATGAGATGGTGTTTTTTGATGTTGAAAAACCAAGCAAGAGTAAAGTCGAGGAGATGGTTGAAAAGGCTTCGATTATTTCTTCTGCCGTGGAACAGGCTATTCAAAGAGAAATGAAAACTAATCCGGTGATTGCTTACAATAATGCTAGTCCAGCGGCAATGATGAAATTATTTGCAAAGCAATCTGATAATGAAACAGTTCTTAATAAGAGGGATAACGGTAAAACGAATTTAAAGATTACTCCAAGAGTGATTAACATCTCTAATGGTTCAAATTCTGATCTTCGAAATTTTGATGTTCAATCTCTTTATAATAGTAATGAGATTTTTACTGATGATGGAACAGGTCGAATTCAAGCATCATTTAAGCTTAATAATATTAACAGTACTTACTCAGGTGTTCTTCTTCAAAGAGACGTGGTGAGAACAAGATTTAATGTTCCACTTGGTGAAGAAGTGAATGAATTTGAAATACCAGTTCTTTCTGTTGATGGTTTTAGAAGTTTCTTTGAAAAGAACCCTATAAGTAGTTGGGGTGGTTTTCTTTTTGTTCATCTTGATGATGGAGTTGAATCAATTGATATTGATAATGACTACGCTGAAGTTTTTTATTTTGATTCAAATTATAAACAAGTTAAAGAATCTGAGCGCTATGATTATATACTTTTTGCTGGAGTTCGTTCTGGAAATACGGTTCTTCGTTCTTTAGGTCGAAGTGGAGAAATTTCTGAACAAATTATATTTATTTCATTGGATGAAGTGAGTTTTGCTGTGACTGAGACAAAAGCATCGAACAAGGTGAAGCTTGAACTCTATGAAGAAGGTTCACTTGGTAAAACCTCAGCTCTTAATCTTGATGAGGACAGTCTTGGGTATTTTAATCTGAAAACCGATGTTAAGAAGCTAGGTCTGAATACATTTGAAGTTGAAGTCCCTCAAAAAAGTTTAACAATGAAGCCATATTTTGAAGTCAAAACCGATTCGGATTTCTTCATCGTCGGTCAAAACGGAAATGGAAAAATCACTCTTCCAAGTATGGATAATCTAAACCTTGTTCTTGATAACGTGAACCTTAGAGAAATGAACGGCAGTTGTATTGTTCAAGGAAATTCTGAAAAACCAATTGAAGCTATTGAGTTTGAAGGCCATGTGGATAAAGGCTCGATGCCAACAGAAATATTCTATCTCAATGATAAAGGCGAATTTAATAGTGATGTTGATGGAGTTGTGACTCGCTTTTATGTGCTTGGAAGCTATCAAGGAACACTTTATTTGAAAGTAACCTACACAGACAATTCAGTTGATCTTATTCGAAGTTATTGCTCTTCAGGCACTTATTTGATCGAAAACCTGTAATTTTTTCAGATGACTCTACAATTTCTATAGATATAAATGTTTCTAATGCAATTACGTTTTGAAAGAACTTTAATATAGTTCTTTTAATGAAAGCTATTACACGTCTGGCTTCGCTGGCTTTATTTATTCTTTTAGTTGGTTGTTCTGAAAGATCTCTTGAAATGAATCTCTATAAATCTCATGCTCTTCATGGAGAAGATGAGTCGATTGAAATTTTAAGTAACAATGAAGATATTGTTCCAAATAAGATTACAGATGCTGTCGCAATGATTATTGATAAAGGCAATGTTGAAATATATGAAAACTATGCGATTGTTAAACCTTCTCAAAAACTAGAAAATCTAGATTGGAGCGAGAAACTAAAAAACAAGTATGACTATGGATATTGTACATCATTTAAGACAGCGTCAAATCTTATCACTACGGCCAGTCATTGTGTGAGTAGTGGCGATAACAAAAAAGAAATAAAAAAAGATGCAAAAGACTTTTGTGAAGAAAACTATTTTATCTTTGGTTTTAATTCAAGAAACATTGAAGTTTTAGAAGATGGCAAGGCAAAAGTTTCGCTCGCAAGAGTTCAAGAATGTGATGAGGTTCTTTTTATCAATGAAGCCTCCAATGAAGACTTTGCAATTATTCAGGCTTCAAATTTAGGAGGTATTCCAGATCTAAAGTTTTCAGCTACGATCCCTGAGATTGGCGATAGAATTTACAAAGTTGGTCACAGTTATGGAACAATCCAAAGGTTCTCAGAGGGTAAAGTTTCAGTGCCAGCTACTGATAACAGCCGAAAAACAGAGGGACGGCCACTACTTGCGACAAACCTTGATACCTTAGCGGGTGATTCAGGGTCACCGGTATTAAATTCTGATAATGAAGTTGTTGGAATCCATATCAATGTTTCAGCCTATTCATATTCACAGAAGTTAAAGCTTCATAAGGAGGATGGCTCTGTCGTTGAGTTTTTTCCAAAGCTAAATGATCAAAGAGGCCACAACAATCTATTGCGCACTGATGTTTTAGTTAGGCCAATTCATCGCTCGCTTGAAAATAGTAATTTTTTTGAAAGCTATTCCTCTGAAAATTTGATGAATGTTTTACGTATGGGAACTCCAAGTGATTTTTCTGTTCTGTATAGCTTAGACGTTGCTATTAATTATTTAAGTATTATTTATAGGAATGATAGTTTTAATGCTAGGCAATTCATTCAAAGACTTGATGGTAAAACTCTCGAGAGAGTTTATTTAGATTTACTTTGGTTGGGAGATATTGATTCAATTATAAATTTCGAAACTGAGTTTCTAAATTTTGAAGAATTGTCTGTGTCAAAAAAGGTCTACGCAATATCAAGTGGTCTAAATGAGGAAGTGGAAAAGCATCTACTGAGCCGACTTACGACTTTTGAGAAGCTTCAACTTTTTTGGTACTCACAAGAATTTAAAATCTATACTGCATTTGAAAGAATCCTTGCTAACGATCATGAGCTTGCGAATTATTCAACGATTAGCAGAAAGGCATTAAAAGAAAAAGTTTACAATACGATATTTAATATCGGTCAATTTGGGCTAGTCAAAGATGGGTTATTTAAGACTACTGCTCTTAGCAATATTGAGCTTAAGATATATTTTAAAGTCGTTCATGCTGATATAATCAGTGAGGATGAAAATGGAATCCTTTTTTCTAGAGAAGTGTTTTCACCAAAGAAGCTAAGATTAAAATATAAATCGAAAGAGGGTATAAGAAAAGTTGTTTACAAGTCTGAAAAAGATATCGTGAGAGCGTTATTCAGTTGGGGTGTTGATCTTAAATATACTCCATCGCCTTCTATTTTTGAAACAATTGTGAGCACGGAAGCATTTATCGTCGATATTTCTGATTCGATTTTTACAGATCTAAGTTTCTAAAAATGCTTAAGGTTCTTCGGTATCCATATGAAACAAGTTCCGCACTCTTCTGCGGATGAAGAGAAAAACTATTTCTTAAAAAGACTCGATAGTTTGAATGGGTGGGGTATATATCAATAAGTTTAACGTTTGATTTATAGTTAAGCTTATTTTCAACGATATTAATTAATTTCTTTCTATGCTCTTCATCGAATTTATTTTCTTTGCAGTAAATATTAATAGTATCGATGAGGTCTTTAGTTTGAAGAATTCGCGATCTTGAGGATTGAATCTTTCTTTCAATCATTAAATAGATTGCTTGGACACAAATTGCAGGAAGTCCGTAATGAATCAAACTGCCGATTTCATCATGAAAGTGATAAGGCGTGTGAGTCCATGAGCTAATAATATAGTCGCACTGATTATCAATTGCCACGTGAGTTGAAAGTGTATCTCTAATTTCACCATCAAAATAATAATCAATTTTTCCATTATCAGGATTCTTAATCGGATATGGCGAATAAAATGGTGGAACCGCAGTTGAAGCTGCAATGGCATCAGACATGCTTACGCCTGTTACATATTTCACCGTGGGATCAAGATTAAATGAGGGAAGAACATATTTTCCAAAGACTGATTTTTGAGAATGATCCAATTGGCTGGCGACAATAAAAAGATCTGCTTCGAATGATTTAAAGTCAGTATCTGATAAAATATTTTTTTCTATGTAATCGTGAAGGCCCTTTGTGGAGAAAAAACCAGCAAACTTATTAAGGGGCTTTAAAAGCGATTTAATGAGAAAAGGAAAACTCTCAAGTGGATCATAGATATCGGCTTTTGGAGGTCTCCTAAGGGGAGATTTAAGGCTTAGAATGTCTTTGTAGGTAATGGGGGGAAGTTTTGCATTCTTTCTATCAACATTTGATTCGATGATATCAAGAGGCCCGTAACCAGCAGCAAAGAGAAGTGAGATAAGACTTCCGGCGCTGGATCCAACATAGGTTGAGATCTCAAGGTCCTTTTTATCTCCAAAATTGTTTTTAAGATGAAAACCAAGCTCTTCAAGAGCGAGTGCGACCCCAAGATGCCATGCAGCAGCCTTTACGACGCCACCAGACAAAACCAGTGCGCCCTTTTTGTTTTTGAAACTTGTGAGATCCACCTTACCCATAAAAATAACCTATTAGGGAGTATATACCTTTGGGGATGGATAATTCTAGTTTTTACGATTTAAGGAGGGATTGTTGGTGCTTCGGTTGAAAGTTAGGATCAACTTTGACATTAATCACTTCAGATGACCGGGCGCTGACGCTTCCTGGCCACCTGCGGCGCCTCAAGCCAGCGACTTGAGTATCCAAAAATTGAAAAGCTCTCTTAAGTCACATAAACTATTATTATTAGAAACAATTTGGGGGCATCATGTCAGAAAATTGGGTATCCTTAGTTGAATATGTTCATCTAAAGAAAAGTTCCATCTCAACAGTGAGACGAAGAATCCGATCGGGGAAAATTCAGAGTAAACTTATTAAAGGGAAGTATTACCTTCTTTTAAAAGATCAAGAAATCGATGCCGTTAGGCTTGAAAGTGAAAAAGAAATTTTAGAACTCAAGCTAGAAAATCATCGATTATTAAATAAGCTCAGACAAACTGAGCAAGAGAAGAATGACCTTGAAATGTTGATAGCTCTCTATGAAAAACAAAATCTCAAGAATGCCCAACATTCCGGTTTAGAACTGGAGACTTTTAGATGAATGCCCGAATCAAATATCTTTTTCTCTTTTTTTTAATGGCCTTTACTGTTGCAACAACAACTCAGGCCAATCTTTATAAACATTCCTTTAGAAGATGTTTGTTACTTCCCATTCAAGATCAAGTGGGTGGCGCTATTGGCTTTGGTGTTTTTCAAGATGTTGAAAACTATCTGAAAAATAGTGATTGGTGTTTTTATAAACATAATTCTGAAATTCTTAATATCCTTTCAAACTATCGGAACAATCTTGATTCACATCTTGAAAATCCTGATGTTCTTAGTATTCTTGCGGATAAAATTAGGGCAGGTTCAATCATTCGTATTCGTTTAAAAAGAGAGCTTAAAAGAATTACTGTTGAGTTAAATATTCTTGCTGATAACGGAAAAGATATTCTCTTTCGAAATAAAGTGGCTGCCGAAAATGATCGCATCGAAGTTCTTTCCCAAACTGTAAAAAACTGGCTTGATATTTATAAAAACCAGATTCCTTATGATGGTCGAGTGACAGGGGTTCTAGGAAACCAATTCACAATTGATATTGGAAAAAACTTTGGACTTTATCAAAATGCAAAGATCACGATTTTAAGACCAACAAAAAGAAAAAAACATCCTCTACTGAAAGAAGTCGTCTCATTTCAATCCGTCAAAATAGCTGAGGGACTAATTTTCCATGTTAATGAGTTTCAAGGGCATGGGAATGTAAAGGTTTATGAGGGAAAAAATAAAGTTGGTGTTAATGACTGGATTATAATTGATAAGCTTGATCAAAGCATGACAAAAAATGATGAAAAATTTCAAGATCCTAAAAAATACAGTTTTGGAAAGATTGGGAAGGTCGGAATAGGTCCTCTTTTTTCATCGGGGAGCGCCACTTGGAATAATGGGGGAGTTGAAACTCGTGAGATTTCAACACTTCTTTATGGCCTAAGTTTAAATGGAGAGCTTTGGTTAACTCGTGAATATATTGTGGGCTTAAGTATTGAAAAGTTATTTGGAGGTTATGAAGAAGAACAAGGAACAATCATTTTAAACAGCAATGATGGTGATCCTCTTTTCACAAAACTCTATGCCGGATACAAATATCTTCCCATGGGATTTTTCTACGGCCCGCAGGTTGATGGTTATATCGGCTATAAATCTAATAAGTATAACTTTTCCACATCAGATGGATTTACTTCTTACTCACTTTCAGGTCTTCTCGTTGGGGCAAAGGGAAATGTTCCTCTTCATAAGCTTGTTCGAATGTACCTTTTTATGGATTTTCTTATCACAAGTTCTTATTCTGAGGACGGCTCACTTTATGGAGAGGAAGACTCAAGCTCAAACTATGAACTAGGGCTTGGGGTGAATTATATGTGGGAGCCGAAAATTGATATTGAAGGCTACTTTAAAATCAATTCAACTGAAGTAAAGTTTAGAAACCCTACAACAACTCTAACTACTAAAGAGACCAGTCTAGGGGTTAAGGCAAACTTTACTTTTTAATTTGGAATACAGAAATGGATCGACAAAAATTTCTTGAGCAAGAGATCTTAAGACATAAAGAGCTTTATTATAAAGGAACTCCAGAAGTTTCTGATGCAGATTTTGATAAGCTTGAAGATGAACTTAAAAAGTTAAACCCAGATAATCCTGTTTTAAATGTTGTCGGAACCAAGGTTTCAAATACCAATAAAATTGCCCATGAAACGAAAATGCTCTCTCTTGATAAAACCTATTCAAAAGATGATCTTGTAAAATGGGTAGAAGAGAATGAGACACTTTCGATGTTTAAAATCGATGGTGTAAGCTGCTCATTAATTTATGAAGATGGAAAGCTCATCCTTGGAAAGACCAGAGGCGATGGATCTTTTGGTGAGGACATTACAGATAAGATTCTTTGGATTGACTCGATTCCCAAAACAATTGCTGCAAAAGAAAAACTTGAAATTCGTGGGGAGCTTTATTGTACCGAAAGTGACTTTTTCCACCTCTCTGAAGAATTTCAAAAACTTAATTTAGA
>JBMYPC010000057.1:0-18934 GCA_049599895.1 Bacteriovoracaceae bacterium
TCTTTTAACTCAGACCTTTCCTCATCAACGCCTTTGGCAAAGAGAATAACGTTTGGGATATCTGTAAAAAATGTTTCAGGTCGAATATCGGAAAACATTCCCTTTGAAGTAAGCTTAATCACAGTATTTTTAAAAATTGTTTTTGAGCGAGGAATGATATTTCGATTGAGCCCATAAACAGAGAAAGCGATTAAAACACCAATCAAAAGAAAGGGCCTAAAAAGTTGAAACTTATTAAGACCCACTGAGCGCATCACTACAATCTCTGAGTCATCACTCATTCTATTCATGGTGTAGATGGTTGCAAAAAAGCACGCTAGGGGTATCGCCAGTGGCACAAAAGTAATTGCGATATGCGAAACAAGAATCAGAATTTTTTCAATCTCAATTCCCTTTTGCACAACAATTTTTGTAATTCGAAACAATTGAAAGATAAGAAGAAAACAGACGAAAAACAGGCAACTCACCATGAAAGGCGGTATAAAGTTACCAAGAAGATATTTCGACGTTACGCGCATATAGGTTTTACCTCACCCAAAAGGTTGGTCTAGGCTTTATTCTATCTTAAACTGGCAAATATCGCTCAAAAAAGCTCAATTCTGCACCTGCTTTTTAGACAAGCTTTTCCCTCTCATGATAGCGTAGCGCAAGATAATTCATAAGTTTCACCAAACTTAAATTTATAGAAAAATCATTGTTTTCAAGGAGAAAGATATGGACTCATCGCTTCATTTAAGCGCAGCAGATTATTCGGCTGCAGATGTTAACTACTTCCCAGCATTTAATAAGAAAGTAAAAGAAGAGAACTCGGTTGTTCTCACAGGTGTTCCAAAGGAACTTACTGCTCACGTAAAAACTCTTAAGGCCTTTTCAAATTTTAAAGCCTCAAAGTCTGAAGTTTTTGAATTTGATGGACCAAGTGGAGAGCGTTTTGGTTTTGTTGGTTGTGGAGAAAAATCGAAGTTTAAAGACGAAGACTTTAGAAAAGTTTTTGCAACACTTATTAAATCAAATCTTAAAAAATCAAAATCAATTTCTTTAGGAATTGATTCACTTGCCACAAAAGCAAGTGCTGAGAAATTTCTCAAGAATGCAACTGAAATCATTTCAATGGCAAGCTACGAATTTACTGAATTTAAAACAGAGAAATCTAAGCCAGTCCTTACGGACGTTTCTTTTTTCTCAAAAGAAAAAGCAACTGTTCGCAAGAAGTGGGAAGCCGCAATGGAGAGAGGTTTCTCGGTTGGTGAGAGTGTCAATATTTGTCGTGATCTCGTTAACACACCTCCAAACGTTTTAAACTCTGTGACCTATGCAAAAAGAGTTGAACAAGACGTTAAGAAAAACCTTAAAGGTGTTAAAGTTAATATCTTAGGAAAAGCAGAAATTAAAAAAGAGAAAATGGGATGTTTTCTCTCTGTAAACGCTGGATCTGCCTACGATCCAAAACTTGTTCACTTAACTTACACTCCTAAGAAAGTTACAAAGAACACAAAGCACGTTGCTCTTGTTGGAAAGGGTCTTACTTTTGATACTGGTGGTTACTCACTTAAGCCATCGACTGCTATGGTCAATATGAAATTTGATATGGCGGGATCATCAACAGTTTACGCTGCTTTTAGAGCCGCAGTTCTTCTCGGAGCAAACGTTAAGATCTCTTGTTACCTAGGCCTCACAGACAACGCTGTTTCTTCGGAAGCAACAATGCCAGACTCAATTGTGACTGCAAGAAATGGAAAAACTGTTGAGATTCTCAACACTGATGCTGAAGGTCGTTTAGTTCTTGCTGACGTTCTAAGCTATGCAAGTGATCATAAACCTGATTACATGATCAACGCAGCAACTCTTACAGGAGCTTGTTTAGTGGCCCTCGGACACGAAGTTTGTGGGATCATGGGAAATAATCAAAAGTTTATCGATACTCTTTTAAAGACTGCAGGAAACTCTGACGAAAGAATGTGGCAACTTCCTATCTTTGATGAATTTAGAGAAGATATGAAGTCTCCTATTGCCGATCTTAAAAACATGGGTGGATCTCGTTTCGCTGGAACAGCCAAAGCAGCAGCCTTTTTAGAAAACTTTGTTGGAGAAGGAATTGCTTGGTCTCACCTTGATATCGCTGGTATTGGTGACGGACAAGGACACCTTTCATACTGTCCTAAAAAAGGGGGATCGGGACTGGTTGTAAGAACTCTTACAAACTTCCTTACCAACTTAAAATAATTGGCAAAAAACCAAGAAACACTTTTTAATATTGTTTTAGTTTCGCCCGAGATTCCAGGAAACACCGGGAGTATCGGGCGAACTTGTTTGGCCTTAAATTCAAGGCTCATTCTCATTCATCCCCTAGGTTTTGATATCGATGAAAAAGCCGTGAGACGCGCGGGCCTTGATTATTGGAAAGAGCTTAGTCCTACGGAATATCAGTCGATTGATGAGTTCTTTGAGAAAGAGAATCCTGAACGATTTTTTCTTTTCACCAAAAAAACTTCAAAAAGCCTATTTAGTGAAAATCTAAAAATGGGAGATTTTCTTATATTTGGCCCCGAATCCAAAGGACTCTCCGAAGAGATTATTCTTAAATTTAAAGAAAACACTCTTAAGCTTCCTGTTCTTAATGAATCAATCCGCTCTCTAAATCTTGCAAGTTGCGTAACTGCCGTTTTATACCAAGGCTATAACAATATAATTTCAAATAGTTAGAGTTCTGTACTTATCACTGTATTGATAAAATTTTAGTCACTTCTTAAACTTTCGTTGCCTTTATCGCGCGGCGCGGCTAACAAGAATTATGAAAACTTATCTTCTCCTTTCAACCTTACTCTATGTTTCACCCACTTACTCTCAAACCGAGACCATTAAATATCTAAAGAAATTCAAGCTCTCAAAACTTTGGGCCCAAAAACTTGTTGGAGCTGACCTGGTTCTTGAGGAAATTAAAAAGAGGCAAGAGCTCCCTAAGATTAATGTAGGTGTTATTGATGGAGGTTTTTATTTTGATTCCATTCCAACAGATGATATTGCTCTTGAAAAAGAATTTAATGAAAGATCAAACCGCTATTATTTTCGCCATCACGGAACAGCAGTTTCCAATATCATTTCAAAGTATGAAGAAAACCCATACGGTGTCTCACCCAATGCGCGCTTTACGACTCTCTACACTCTAACCACTAATGATAATAACGCTAACGTTGTTGATAGCATTATCAATCTTCCTGAAGAGAAAAGACCCAAGGTCATTAACTACTCCATGTCCACCAATGAAGTCGGCTACGATGCCGTGGGAAGATTTGGCGATCACGGAGTTATCTTTGTTGCGAGTGCGGGAAATAAATTTCCTCTTCTTCCTGTTGTTAAGGACCTAGCAAGACAAAAAAATATTCTTCGGGTTGGTAGTACCAATGCTTTTGGTCTTCCTAGTTTTTTTAGTAGTGAAGGTGACTCCGTTGATATTACAGCTCCAAGTAATAGAGAAATTCAAAGCCTGGTTCAAGGTGAATCAGTTTATTTTGGTGGAACTAGTGGAGCGGCTCCTGTCATCACAGGCTCAATTACAACTCTTCTTGGCGTTCTTCCTGGTCTTGAACTTAAAGACATTAAAAAGCTTTTAACAGACTCAGCTCTTGAACTTTTAAGATCAGCGACTTCTCAATTTAAAAACCCACCAGCTCTTAACTATTACAGAGCTTATCGGACGGCCTTAAATATAAAAGCAAAATGTCTTTTGAAAGAATTGTCCTGTTTTCAAAGAGAAATTCAAAACAATTCGAACTATCAATTTCCTTTAGATACTTCTTGGGAGCAAATTGAAGATGAAACAGAAAAGGAAATCGCCGCAAGAAAAGAATTCCTTCTCACTCAAAATAAAAAGGCTGCACAGTTTTTAGAAGAGCTCTATAGAAAAAAAGATCTTATTCCAGAGAGTCTCTATTACAAAACCCTAAGACAACTTCCAGATAATGAAGCTCAGGTTCGTATAGACCTCGAAAAATTCTACCTTGATAACAAAGAGACTATTGTAAAAGGTAGAAAGAAAGAATTTAACTACGTCATCTCCCACATCTCAAAAAACTTTCGTGAATACTATAAAAAGCAATTTAAAGTCGGAGCAATGGATGACAAAACCCAATCCCTCTATATGCTCTCTCGCTATCGAGACCAAGACACCCAAGACTACTTCTGGTCACTCTTTCTTTCTGATGACCTCTATCCCGCTGATAAGCAGTCCATTCTTGAAGGAGTTGCGCAAAACAGTCCCGCTCTTTTTATGAAATACTATGATAAGGCCATGGAGATTGGAAACTCAGGGACTCGTTATGTTGCTGATAAACTTAAACGAGAGTTTGAATACTAGACACAAAAAAAGGGAGTCCGAAGACTCCCCCTCAATATAATCTATTTACGAAGGTTAGATTAGAACCAGTAGTGAACAGAAACCTTACTCATTAGGTTGTCTGTTGTAAGATCAGACTCACTTGTGTTGGCATCAGAACCAAGAGTGTTTGAGATGATCCCGTCAACTTTGAGCTTTCCAAAGTTAAGAGTTGCACCAGCTGCCATAGTCGTAGAAGCGCTTCCCTTGTCTTCGTCATTTGTGTCAGCTGCATTTTCTGTTGATGCATCAGAGAATTCATCAGTTGAGATGATGAAATCTTGAGTTACAGAACCTCTAAGAGTTAACCAAGAGTTTGCATCTGCTTCGAAACCAATCATTAGTGGTAATGAGCTTGCCTTGATTTCCTGGGCCTTAAGCTCTCCTGAAGAATCAAAGTTAGACTCGTAAGATATTGAAGAGTAAGCAATTGAGCTGTAAACTCTAGCAGTTGAAGAAACTTCGTGAGTATGACCAACAGCTACAGTAATAGCTGATTTTTCATAGTTCTCAGTCGATACAGTTGTATCACTTTGATCTTTAAGGTCTGCACCCTCTTTGTCGTAGTCAACAGCGATTGCGATATCTCCAAGAGCGTAGCTAACACCAAGGTTAATACCAGTATCAGCTTCCATTGTATCTGACTTAGAGTCAGTATCAACGTTGTCTGTACCAGTGTATTCGTTTTTGAAATCGATGTTTGCGTAAGCTTGAAGATCACCCATAACCATACCAAGACCTAGTCCTAGTGCTGAGTGCTCTTGATTGTATTTCTCGTTGTTTGCGTTAGTCGCAGCGGCTCTTGTGATTCCGTTTTCAGACTTTGCATAATGAATACGAGCACCCCATTGAACACCCATATCTCCACCAAAGAATAGATCGATTCCATTCTCAGCTTCTTTAAATCCTTCAACATCATGTCCAGTAAAAGTGTAACCTGCTGAACCGATTGTTACGTTGTCGATACCTGTTTGAGCAATAGTGTCTTGCTCAGAGTTTTCACGGTTAAAGTAAACACCGTAAGAAAACGAACCAGACTCTCTAAAGTATCCACCTTCTAGTTTTTCTTCGTTACCACCGGCTTGATCTTCTGTCCCCCACTCAGTAACAACGTAGTTCTTGTACATGTTAACATGTGCAGCGTTTCTGAACTTGTTGTAAGAGTCAGCGATCCATAAAGAACCATCAGTAGTGTCTTGCCCTAGCGCCTCAAGACGAGCTTTAGTCGCATAAGCACTTGTAGATAAAACCGCTAAACCTGTAGCAATTAAAATCTGTTTTTTCATCCAACCTTCTCCTTGATAAGTTCCAACATTTTCGCTTTTAACTTTAAAGAACGAAAAGCCGGGTTTTGTATCATTACAATAAAAAAACTTGTACCTGTTAATTGTCTTTTGCGTCTCTAGTTTTTGTCAACACCCAAAAGCATAGATAAATGTATGAATTACATGAGTTTTTGCGATGCCAAGCGGGTGTGGATAAGAGCACGTGTTGTGTACCCCGACACAAAAAAGGAATCTTCGAAGCTCTCTTTTCTTTCAGAGTTTTCGTCAAAAGGACTACTATGACTAATAAATTGAACGTTCTCTAAAGGTTTCTCTAATGACTTGTATTCTTTGTCGTCTATTTTTTGACAGCATGAAGTTTCAGAAACTCGAACAAAATTTTCTTCGAAAAAATTTTTATTCACATTAAATATTTTTTCTAAAAGCCGCCTGAGAAGGCGTATTTTTTTAGCAACATCCTCTTCATTGTTCTCTTTTTCATCAAAAAAGTGCACCAAACGGAGCGTGGTCTTGTTATCAACTTCAAAAATATCCCCTATGAAATGCCCCCATTCATGAGTCTGACTAAGAGGAAGGAACCAGGTTTTATCCATAGGAAGATCTTTAATCACTTCACTATCTTTTACACCCGATAAATCGTATTCAACACACACTTGGGCTGGAGTTTTTAAGCTTTGAAAATATTCAATTAAGCCTCTATCAATTTTTGATTTATCTTTTACAAGTTCTAAAAGCTCATGAGGCATTAATCCCCAGACAAGAGTCTTTGTTTTAATCTCTAAGCCATCAAAGAGCTCTACAGTGTAATTTACAGGTTCAACCAAATCTGTTGGCTCTTCAATTGTGATGGATTTGATGCCACTTTGATGAGTGTCAGAAAGAACTGTTTGAAACTCTTCTTCTGTCATGGAAAGAAGTTGGTTCTCATCATAGATGAGACCTTCGTTTACATAATAGCTTTCTGAATAAATAAGCTCTCCTGGCTTTGAGCGGCCACCAAACTCATGAAACTTTCCTTCTTTAAAGAAGACGGCACTCGTTGTTCTGCACTGATCATCGTTAAGCTCGTTAAGCTTCTTGAAGATTTCGATATTTTCATTTCGAATCGTGCTTGGCCCATACCAGCTTAAGTCTTTAAGGTTTTTAACAGTGCTGGGAAAAAGAAGAGTCTTTTTAAGCTCTGGCTTGTCTTTATCTTTATCTTTGGTCACTTGCTGATAAAGAGAGAGGGCATGCAGATCTTTACCCACAATAAGAAAAGGAACATAAAATGATTTATGCTCTTCAGTTTTTGCTTTCTTCTTAAGTTTTAAAATTTCGTCAAACGACATAGATCGATTCTCCAGGATGCTTTTTGAAAACTTCTGGAGAATCTTTTTAGGTCGAGATTTATCGGACTACTAGCTTGTCTCCAGCGCGAATTCGGCGTCTAGAGATAATATCCAGATTTGAAACGATTAGTGTATTGATATTTACATTAAATTTTCGAGAAACTGTCCAAAGAGAATCCCCTTTTCTCACTGTGTAAAACTTGCTGGGACTCGTGATCTTGCGACCTTTTCTTTTCGCCTTGCGAATAACGCTAAGATATTGACGGCGACGTCTCACACTCTTTCTTGGCCTTTCGTAAAGATCTGAGTACATCTTGTCTTTCTTACTCTGACCCTGTCTAAACGGTAGAGCAACGTAAGTTCCTCGTTTTACACGACGGCTAGCTGGAATTCGATTGATATGCTCAAGTACTCTCGAGTCTTTGATTCGAAACTTTTTAGCAACGTCCTTTAAGCTTGTTCGCTTGCCTTGAATTCTATACTTTTGGAACCTCTCTGCGACAAAACGGGTTTGGTCTTGCTCACAACAAGCCGCAAAAGTTTTTTTAAGCCCTACAGGGACTCTCAGAATATAATTCTCATCATTAAGTGGTGTGAACCATCTTAGGACTTCTGGGTTGTACTTTCTAAGTTCTGAATACTTAAGATTCATCTCATCGGCTAAAGCAATCAGATCAACTCCACCTCGAATTTTAATTTCTTCAAAATCAAGTGGCTTATGAAAGTCGATATTTTCAAAGCCGAAGCTTTTTAAGTTCTTCCCGATAATGGCAAGGGCCATAATTTTTGGCACGTAATTTTTTGTTTCTCTTTTTAGGTAGCGACCTTTTCTAATTTCCCAGAAATTGTTTGTCTTATAACGTCTAATCGCTCTTTTAATTTTTCCCTCGCCAGCATTGTACCCAGCGGCAGCAAGCTCCCAGTTACCAAACAGACCATAGAGAGTCTTTAAGTATCTGGCGGCTGCAATAGTGGCTTTAATAGGATCTCTTCTTTCGTCTCGATACCAGTCAATTTTTAAACCGAAGTTTTTCCCAGTGAATGGCATAAACTGCCAAGGACCCACGGCCTTTGCCCAAGACTTAGCATTATTTTGAAAACCAGATTCGGCCATCGCGAGAAAAATAAGATCCCGAGGGAGTCCATGGCTTTCTAAAACTTTTCCCATCATCGGTCCATAACGACCAGCCCGAGCTGAATATCTTTGGAAAAAACCACGACCACGATTGAGAAAATACTTAATCCATTTTTTTACTGCGGCATTGTAAACAACTGGGAAATCAAAATAACGTGTTTCAAGATTTAAATGTTCAGCACCATAAAGAAAATAGACTTTCCCTTTATAGTCCGCGTGGTTTTCAATTTTTGAACTTCCGATAAGGGCCGTAATTTCTTTTGGATCAACCGGCGTTTGATCCTGGGCCATAAATTCGATGGCCTCTTTAGTAACCGCGACGCTATCAAGCTCTTCATCAGTAGGCTCTGGTAAACGATCACTTTGATCTTCACCTTCAGAAAAATCTTCTGCTGCTAATGAGGGAGCTGATTCATTGTCTTGTCCTGATTTTGTGAAACTTCCAAGGCAAGAAACAAGTGTTAAAAGGGATAAAAAAAATAATGTTTTATGTAATACACGCTGCATCATAGTCCTTGATGATATCATTTTGGGCCACTCATTTCCTAGAGGGCATCAAGATTTAGACACTTCTAGAAATGTCATTTAAAGGCTAAATGATTTCAGTTGGTTAATCTCACTGTCAAGGAGATCTTTAAGCACTCTTGTCTTTTCCTTTTACAGTGGAATCGACAATTATACTACCCACACAGTCTCCTAAAACGTTTATTGCTGTACGAAACATATCAAGTAAACGATCTACTGCGAAGATTAGCCCTATCCCTTCAATGGGAAGTCCAACTGTTGTCAAAACAATACTCATAGTAATAAGCCCCGCACCCGGAATCGCCGCAGCTCCAACCGCAGCTAGTGACGCTGTTAAAAAGACAATGATTTGTGCACCAATACTTAAATCAATTCCATAAGCCTGAGCGATAAAAATAGCGGCCACTGATTCGTATAAAGCTGTTCCATCCATATTCACAGTGGCACCCAGTGGTAAAACAAACTTTGCCGTTTCTTTATTCACGCCAAGGTTTTCTTCAACAGTGGCCATGGTAACAGGCAATGTTGCCGCTGAAGATGAAGTTGAAAAAGCTGTTAAAAGTGGCGCACTTAAATCTTTTAAAATAGAGATCGGTGATCGCTTAAGTCTTATGGTTGCAAGAGTCACAAGAATTCCCGCGTGACAAAATAGCCCAATCAAAACCGTGAGAATATATTTTGAAAGAGAATAAATCGCTCCCACTCCTGCTTTGGCCATGACATCTAACATAAGAACAAAGATCCCGAGAGGAGCAATTTTCATAAGACCATGAGTAAGGTTTAAAGAAAGACTCTCTAAAGAGCCCATCAACTTCACAACTGGCTCCGCTTCTTTTTTGTAATAAAGGGCCACCACTCCAAAGATCAGAGCGAACACAATCACCTGAAGAATTTCCATATTGGCAAGAGCATAAAATGGGTTCGTAGGAATCGCCCCTATGAGAACTGTTTGAATTGTTCCCCAAAGACCAGCATTATTTTCAACTTGTGTGGCGAGCATTGGCTTTGCCGACTTAAGAGCATCAAGCCCTTCATTAGCAAGATCAACCCCAACTCCAGGTTGAACAATATTCACAAAAATGAGTCCCACTAAAACTGCGAAACTCGTTGTGACAAAGTAATAAAGAAAGGCCCTTTTTCCCATGGTCCCAAGAGACTTTGGATCACCTAAATTAATAATCGCCATAAAGATTGATGAGAGAACAAGTGGAACAATGACCATTTTTAAAAGCCTGATAAAAACAGTCCCAATTGGCTTAACGTAATCGACATAAGCGCCAAGATTCATAAAGTGAATGATAAGACCAATTACAAGACCCATCAGGAGTGCAAAACCAATTCTCTGCGCTTCTTTGTGGGCCTCAGACTTAGAGGGGGTTTTAAAGTGATCCATAGTTTCCACCTTTTTAAGGCCCTATCCGATTTAGGGTATAATTTCTTTGTGAATACACTTATTCTCTTAAGCCATTTTCTATTTGTAAACTTTGTTTGGCTTACACCTGCAAACGCCAAGATTGAAAAACCTAATTATGATTTTTCAATGGATAAACTCGTTCAGTTTGATCTTGGAAAAACTCAAGAAGAAGTCGAAAAGATTTTAGGAAAAGGCGAAACCATTGATGAAAACTCAAAAGCCACAATCATCAAATATCACATTGCTCATATCCGCTATAAATTTCCTATTTTAATTCGCTTTAACAATAAAAAAATCGTGGATTATCACGCGAGACTTCCAAGCTATTTTATTCACGATGTTTTTCACCAATCCATAATTAATCGATTTGGAAAGCAAGATACTTATGCTCTTGATAATGGAACAGCTCTTTATACTTGGACGAAAAAAGAGAATGTCGGTTATCTCTACAGCAGTACCTGTACCCTTACTTGTTTTCCGATCTATTTTTCGGCGTTTTCTAAGAAACCGCCTTATCCTGGGTACAAACCGCTTTTTGTTGAATTGACTCAAGAGAAAGATTTTAAGGCGAAATCAAAGTAAGTGTCTGAAAACCTGATCACAGTCCGGACCGTCCCGACAGTAACCGAATTCAGAAATAATTACTCAAAATCAATTTGCCAATTTTTCTTTCTAATATAGAAAACTCCAGCAATACCAACTAAAAACATACCGATACAAAGAATTTGTCCCATAGTGGTTGTTCCCCCAAGGTAATAACCCAACTGGGAATCTGGTTGTCTAAAGAACTCGATGAAGTAACGAAAGACCGCATAGCCCATAAGAAAAACACAAGAGAGCACTCCATGCTTTTTGACTCTTGGATAGATAGCCCAAAGGATAATCGTAAGAACGATTCCTTCCATCACACCTTCATAAAGCTGTGAAGGATGTCGTGGATAAGGACCTCCACCAGGAAAAACAATTCCAAATGCTGAATCCGTTACTCTTCCGTAAAGCTCACCATTGATAAAGTTGCCAAGCCTTCCCCAAAAAAGTCCTTGAGTTCCAGCAAGGGCCACCACATCCATAACTTGTCCCCAACTGATTTTAAATTTTCTTGCAAATAAATATCCTGCTGCAAGCATTCCGGTTAAGGCGCCATGAAAACTTAAGCCTCCCTTCCAGACAGCAAAGATATCACCAAGGTTCTGTGAGTATTCATCCCAGTTGTAAATAAAGACGTAAAAGATTCTCGCTCCGATAAACATACCGATAATCAGATAAGTGATAAGGGTATCAACTTTTTCTGGGGCCACTTTAAAGAAACCATCTCGAGCAAGCTTTTTACAGATTTGAGTTCCTAAAAGAAAACCAATGACGTACATCAGTCCGTACCAGCGAACTTGAAGTGGTCCTAAGCTAAAAATAACGGGATCAATCCATCCTTCCATAAATGAAATTCCTTTATAAGAGAGTGATAAGTCTAGCCTAAGGCATAGGCACCTAGGGTGACAAGGCACAGGAGTCTGAAAGGGAATTAGAGGGCTTCGCTTAACTCGGTTTTAACTGAGTCCGCAGAACATTCATAAGCAGGATAGCTTTTAATAATGTTTTGAATCAGCTGTCTTACTGGCACACTCAAACCTTGAACGTCGAGAAAACTGCAGCGGCTTGAAAGAAAACTCAGCATACTTTCTGGATTCATCTTAGTCGCTCTTTTCGCAGTAGAGTTAAAACTTACAATTCTAAATTTTGCGCCAAGCTTATGGGCTCCACCGGCCATAATAATTTGAGAATGATTAAAATCTAAATAAACCGCATGACCTTCAGCTGCATCTTTTCTCATCACAACCATATGGTTATCTTCGTAATCACCCCAGAACCCAACGATTCCATGACTTGCTAAAGACCAACTAATATAGCGGTTGATAATAACAGTTGATTCAAATTTTGCCTCTTGGCTTCCAAAGTTCTCAAAACAGCCAAGTTCCCACTCTGTTGCTGCAAAAGAGTAAACGAGTAAGCCAGCATTTTTATAGCGATAAACACGATAGCCCGTTTTTGGAATAATACTCTCTTCACCAAATTGATCGGCCTCAAGAACACCTTCAATTTGACGAGTCACCGATGGGGCAGCAGGCTTTAAAGTTAAAACTCTCCCTGTAAGACGAGTTTCAAGCTTCTTTTCAATTTTTTTTGTTTGATCTTTATCCAGCTTTACGAAGTTATGAACTTTCAAAAAGTCTTCAAGCTCGTTGTGGAATTGACCAAGGTCAACTCTTACAAAAACAGGGAGCTCTTCCACAGCGTTAAATTGAAAATATGTCATTTTATCCTGCATCACGTCACCCTTCCAAATGGATTCTCATTTCTGGGCATAAAATCCCAATACAATAGTACCTTTTGCCTCTATCGAACGCCAGTTCTGGCAACCTTTGCCCTAACAAACAAGTAAAATACGAATAGAATACATAAATATTGATTTACAAGATACTTAATTACCTACTTAAGCATTCCCTGTGATTGACATTGGCCGCCAGATAAAATAAAAGTATGTCTCCTATTTTAAAGGGATTGCAAGCTGCGATTGGGGCAAAAGCTCCTTATTTAAAGATAAGGACCCCTAAATACGTGGATAACTGGAGGAAAACATGTACGGTGTTGTTGAGATTGCGGGTCACCAATATAAAGTTCAAGCTGGTGACATTATTGATGTTCAAAGATTAAAAGCAGAAGAAAACGCAGACCTTGAATTTGATCAAGTTTATTTTACTGGTGGAGACACTCCTCTTCTTGGAAAGCCTGTTGTTAACGGTGCTAAAGTAAAAGCAAAAGTTATCAGACAAGCTCGTTCAAGAAAGCTTCTTGTTTTCAAAAGAAAGCCAGGGATGTACCAAAAGAAAAAAGGTCATCGTCAGCATTACACAGGTCTTCTCATTACTGAAATTGATAATGGAAACGGAGCTGTTGATAAAATTGATGCAAGTTCTGAAAAAGCAAAAAAGTATTTAAAGTAGTTAAAAATTTAAAATAAGCGGAGTCGAGTTATGGCACATAAAAAAGCTGGTGGTTCAACTAACAACGGTAGAGATTCAAACCCAAATATGTATGGGGTTAAAAAATATGGTGGTGAAACTGTGAAGCCAGGACAAATCATCGTTACACAAGCTGGTTCTAAATTCCACGGTGGAAACGGAACTGGAACAGGGAAAAACTTTACAATCTACGCGAAAAAAGAAGGTAAAGTGCAATTCTCTTATTACACAAAGAAGAAACAATACGTTTCTGTTATCTAAATTAGTTTAAGACAATTGAGTAATAATGAAAGGGAACCTATCAGGTTCCCTTTTTTTATGCTCTTATGGGCCACTATGAAGTTTATCGACGAAGTCAAAATCACTATTGTATCGGGAAAAGGCGGAAACGGCTGCGTGAGTTTCAGGCGTGAAAAATTTGTTCCCTTTGGTGGCCCCGATGGAGGCGACGGTGGTGATGGTTCCGATATTTACTTTGTTGCCGATGAAGGACTCAACACTCTTGTCCACTTCCGCGGAAAGAAGATTTTTAAGGGACCATCTGGTGAAGATGGATCTGGATCTCAATGTAATGGGAAAGCTGGAGAAGATTTAAAAATTAGAGTTCCAGTTGGAACGATTATTAAAAATCAGGAAAGTGGTGAAATTATCGCTGACCTTACGGCCCATCAAGAAGAAGTTCTTATTCTTAAAGGTGGTCGTGGAGGACTTGGAAATATCAATTTCAAATCTTCGACAAATCAAGCTCCAAGAAGAGCAACTGAAGGAGATGAATCTAAAGAACTTGATATTCATCTTGAGCTTAAACTTTTAGCGGATATCGCTCTATTAGGTCTTCCCAATGCAGGGAAATCAACTTTGATCTCGGTTCTTTCTGCGGCTAAGCCAAAAATTGCGGACTACCCTTTTACCACTCTTGAACCTAATCTTGGGGTTGTCACTCTTGGTGAAGAGAGTTTCGTGGTTGCCGATATTCCAGGGCTTATTGAGGGCGCCAGTGATGGAAAAGGCCTTGGGATTAAGTTTCTTAAGCATATTGAAAGAACCAAGGCATTTGTTCACTTAGTAGACTGCTCCTGGTGTCTTGAACCCTTTGAGGCCCTTGAGTCTTACATAACGATTCGTGATGAGCTCGCAAAATATGAAGTTGGTCTCACTGACAAAAAAGAGATTATCTGCCTAACAAAAATTGACGCAATGTCAGATGAAGAAATTCAGGACTTTCAAGACTTTTTTGAGCAAAACCTCGATAAAAAGGTTCTCCCCCTTTCTTCAGTATCTGGAAAAAACGTTGATGTACTTAAGAGCTTAATGCTAAGAAGCTTAAACAGCTAAATAAGAGAGTTAAAACTTGTCATCAAATCAAAGTGATTTTGTATCTACAGAAGTTAAAAAGATCATCGAAGATGCATCTTTTGAAAAGCCGTTGAACTATGCAATGGCCAGTGCCTGGATCTGTGGAAATTTAAAAGGTGTAAACCTTAAAGTCCTCGATGTCTCACATCTAAGCTCTCTTTCTGATTACTTCGTTTTTGCTTCAGCAACAAACAGCACTCAGGCCAATGCTATGATCGAAACGATTCAACGCCAGCTTAAAAAGCACGGACTTAAAGTGCTTTCAAAAGAAGGTGACGCTGAATCAGATTGGACTCTCCTTGATATGGGAGATGTTATTGTTCATATCTTTCTCGATGTGAGCCGCCAAATTTATGACCTTGATTCACTTTGGGTCAAAGCAAAAAATATCGAAATTCCTAACGACTACTATTTCTCAGAACCAGAGTCTGCTGGAGATACAAAAAATAAAGACGATATTGATTATTTCTAATCATGCAAATCAATCTCATCACAGTCGGTAAGCTTAAAAACTCATCTATTCAAACTCTCGAAATAGAGCTCTTAAAAAGGCTTCATCTCTATAAAACCACTCTCATTGAACTCAAAGCCCATGGAGATGACATTCAAAAAGAATCTTTAGAAATTGAAAACAAGCTTAATGAACTGCGCGCATCAAAAGCCAATACATTATTATTATCAGAACATGGAAAAAACTATGACAGCCTTGATTTTAGTAAACTCATTGAAGAGTTCCATGAAAACTCGACACCAACTTTAAACTTTGTCATTGCAGGGGCCAGTGGATTTAAGAAAGACTTTCTTAATCAGTATCGCCAAATCTCTTTATCAAGGATGACTTTCCCTCACGAGATTGCCCGACTTCTTTTTATTGAGCAAATTTATCGCGCTCAATGTATCAAAACCAATCATCCCTACCACAAATAAAACTCAAAAAGTGCCAGGTACTTTTTAGAGAATGTTAGAAAACCAATGGTATTATATGAAAACCAAGAAAAAATTTTCATTAAAAACAAGTCTAAATCAGACTGAGATATATAACCTATCGTAATTAACTTTGATTTAGTTGAAAATCTTACTTTATCTAAAAAGTACCTGGCACTTTTTGGCTTTTTGGTTAGCGTGGGAAAGAGCCTTCTCTTGATATTGGTTGGTCGAGGACAATCAGGGTTTCGGTGGACTGGACTTCAGGAAGGGCCTGGAGTTTTTCTACTAGGAAGTGATGGAGATGTTTAGTTCCTTTAAGGAGAACTTTTGCAAAAAGGGAATAAGATCCCGTGGTGTAATAAAGTTCTACGATTTCAGAAAGAGCATTCAGTTTCTTTTGAGCAGTTCCGTAACTCTTGGCACTGACCAAATTGATTCCGATAAAAGCACAAACTTCGAGTCCTAACTTTTCATTGTCGAGGATAACTTTTGATCCAGTGATAATTCCACTTTCTTTAAGTTTATTAACTCTAAAATGAATTGTTCCAGCGGAGACATCGAGGGCATCAGCAATTTCTTGGTATGTGGTTTTTGAATCTTTAACAAGAAACTGAAGAATTGATCTGTCTGTGTCGTCGATTTTAATGCTCATTATTTGAATTTTGAAATTCCAACTGCTTCTTTAAGATTTTCAAGAAGTGGTCTTGACTTTGCTCTAATTTTTTGAGCTCCCGCTTCTAAGATCTCATCAATCTCAGATTTATTATCCATTAGATAATTATAACGTTCACGCATAGGAGTAAGCTCTCGATTTACAGCTTGGAAAAGTTCAGCTTTGGCCTCCCCCCAGCCGATTCCTGTTTTATATCTCTCTTTAAGAGACTCTTGTTCTTCGAGACTTGCAAAGTGTGTATAAAGTTTAAAAATTAAATTCCCCTCTATCTCTTTGGGCTCATGAGGTTCACTTGAGTCAGTCTTAATTTTATTGATTAACTTTTTGACTCTTTTTTCGGTTTCAAAAAGTGGAATATGATTGCCGTAACTTTTCGACATTTTTCGGCCGTCTAATCCATCAATTAATATCTCATCTTTTGTAATGGCCTTAGGAAGTTTTAAGACTTCTCCAAAGTTATGGTTAATCACACCAGCAATATCTCTTGCCATTTCAAGATGCTGAACTTGGTCCGGTCCGACCGGAACTTCATCTGCGCCGACGATTAAAATGTCTGCAGCCATTAAGATGGGATAAGTGTAAAGGCCAATATTAATTCCATGATCTGGATCTTTTTGATTTTCCTCATTTCCTTGAACGGCAGCTTTATAAGAATGGGCCCGATTCATAAGACCTTTATGGGTAAAGCAACCAAGTATCCAGGCAAGTTCAGGGATTTCCGGAATATCAGATTGTCTGTAAATGACAGTGGACTCAGGGTCAAGGCCACAGGCAAGCCAACAAGCCGCCACTTCATAAGTGTTATTTCTTAAAGTTTCAGCTGAGTGAATTGAGTTAAGAGAATGATAATCAGCAATAAAATAATGCCCATGGTATTCTCCACTTTGGGCCATATTTAAGGCAGGTCTAATAGCTCCCAGGTAGTTGCCAACATGCGGCATCCCTGTCGACTGGATCCCTGTTAAACTTATTTTCTTTGTCTTAGGTTCATTTGCTTCGCTCATAGGCGTATACTACCTCAGACAATCTAAATGTTGCTACTGTTGAATTCTTACTCAGGCAGGAAAATATGAAATTTTTTAGCTTTCTTATCGCCATTTTTCTCTTTTTAAGCTCATGTGCTCAAACTCCCATAAAAAAGTCCTCTTCATGGGTTTTCACAAGAGGCTTAGAGACTAAAACAAGAGGAGGGACTACCACTGGCCCCGAAGTAGAGTTTGATACAAAAACCCCAAAGAGCTGGAAAGATTTAAAAGAAAAGGGTCTCAGCAAAAAAGAAAAAGACAGAAGAGCGATTCTTTCTCTTGCCGGAGAATTTCAAACAAAGTTTGAGTTTCTAGAGACTTTTACAATTGATCCCAACAAGAAAAAAGACCCACCCTATTCATCTTGGGGAACTGAGCTGGTCAAAATCATAAAGAATGAAAAGAATTTTATCTCCCTTCAACACATTATGGTGATGGAGTTTATTAACCCCAAAACGAAGAAAAAAGAAGGGCCCTTTGTTATGAAACATTGGCGACAAGATTGGATTTGGCAGGGTCAAAACCAACTTGTTTACCAAGGTGAAGGAAAATTTAAACTTATACAAAACTCTAAAAAAGAAATGAAAGGAAAATGGCTTTGGAATGTTTATCAAGTTGACGATTCTCCAAGATATTCCGGTACCGGAAGTTGGGATCACCGAAAGGCCCTTTCAATTTTTACAACTCATGAAATGAATCGACCACTTCCAAGAAGAGAACGAACATTAAGGTCAGACTATCAAATTCTGAAAGGAACCGAGCAGCTTATTGTCACTCCTTTGGCCTGGTATCATGAACAAAAAAGTTTTAAGAAAGCCGATGCGATTCTTTCCCGAGAGGTTGGTCACAATAGCTACAGAAGAATTCAAAACTATCCCTTCCAGCTTGGTTACGACTACTGGGAAAAAACCCAACATTATTGGCAAGACGTTCAAAATGTTTGGAGTAAAACAATTAAAAGTAAAAAGGCCTTCACGTTGAAAAGCAAAGTCGATAAAAGTTTTTTATTCGCCAAGCACTTCAAGCAAGCTGAAGATGAGAAATTTAATCAAAAAACCTCAAAAAATCGGATCAAAAGAATTTCAGACATGATTAAGGAACACATTTCAAGCTATTAAATCTAAAGTAACTGTTTTTTGATTTCTTTTTTATCTTTCTCTTCTTTTTCAAATCCTGGAATGAAATTAATGGGAACGTTCACAGAACATTGCGTGAACTTTTTCTCAATATTTTGATCATCTCTATATTCATAAAATATACAATGGATATGTTTCCCTTGAAGAGTTTCAGACTCAAAATTCTCACCTTCTTCTAAACTTCTATTCGCGAGAAAAGGTTTTTTGCAATCTTTTGATCTTCAATAAGAATTTCTTGGGTGAAGAATTGCAAGTCGGTTATTGATTGGGCTTTTGCTTGATTGATAAAAAGTAATGCAAGGTAGGTCAGTACACTCATGGAAATTAGGATAAAGGGGTTTTAGTTATTGGGGAAGTGGGAATAGGAGAATTGACGGAGAGATGACGAGAAGTTTTCGAAGTGTAGAAATTAGGTTCGGATTAAAATAAGACCAGGCGCTAACGCTTCTTAGCTCCCTGTGGGGCCAGAAACCTTTGGTTTCTGTATCTGATCCCTGAACGGGATCATCTGTCCGCTTGGCGCGCAACCGGTCTGCGGCAATGGTTGCCAGTGGCACCGACTCGTAGCAGAAGTGCCCAGTGGGCAGTTTTTAAACGTCAGGCGGAAGATTCGTTTTTTCTGAGTTTTACCAGATCACTGAACGTGATCTGTCTGTCCACACCGCAGTAAAATTGCCCGCAGGGCATTTTTACTGCGGTGTGGTTGCGGGAGAAGGATTTGAACCTCCGACCTTCGG
>JBMYPC010000058.1:0-18321 GCA_049599895.1 Bacteriovoracaceae bacterium
TGAAGGGACTTCACTTTCATGCCAATAAGTATTATCCATCCCTAAAGGTGCCAAGATCTCTTGTTTGATATAATCACTCACATCCATCCCAGAAATCCTTGTGACAACTTCACCTAATAAAGTAATTCCCACATTAGAATAAAGATAAGCATAACCTGGATACCAAGACATACCAGAACCATCTTCAACGAAAGACGTTCCTAAAGCAGGGTTAAGGAGCTCTTTAATAAGCCCATTAACAGATTGGTCCAAAGGCATAGGATGTCTAATTAAGCCAGAGCTATGAGTAAGGAGATGGCGAATGGTGATTTTGGGTGAATCTGGATAAGGATAGGCAAGGGCCCTTAATTCATGAATAGTATCCTCAACAAGATCATCTAATTTAAGAAGACCCTTTTCTCTAAGTTGAACAATTGCTGTCGCCGTAAAAGTTTTTGTTAATGAACCAATTCGAAAAACGGTTTCTCTTTCAACCGGAAGAGAATTTTCCACATCTCTCTTTCCAATTGTTTGAAAATGCTCAACTCGACCATCTTTAACTAAGGCCACAACGCTTCCAGGAGCAATAAGCTTTGACTGATTCTCATCAATATATTTTTTTGTGATCTCTTTATAATCAAGACCGTAACCATTTAATGAGAATGTAAAAAGAATGAGAAATAATAACTGTTTCATCAGGAGCTCCTTTTATTGAGGAGCCTATTTGCTATCTAAGTTGTCAGAATAAGACAACTCTGTCTCCAAAAAACAGTAAAGACGACACAGCCTAAGTGTTCGATATCATGTCATGATTATCTCTGTAGCGAATATTATTAGGTTTTATCAACACAATTTGCACATCGCTAATGTTTCTTTCTTGAAAAGCAGCTTCACAATAACATAAATAATATTTCCACTTTCTAAAGAAAATTTCATCCATTCCAAGTTCTTCAATCTTCCCTCTTTGGGCTTCAACCTTTTCATCCCAAATTCTCAACGTTTTTGAATAGTGAAGACCAATGTCTCTTAAGTTATGAAGATGAAGATCTGTTTTTTCACAAGCCTTAGTCATTGCTCCAACAGATGGGAGAAGTGAGCCTGGGAAAATATGCTTTTGAATAAAGTCGACTCCCTTTCGAAACATATCATAACGAGAATCAGGAGACGTAATCGCTTGAATAACTGCCACACCTTCTTTTTTAAGAAGTCTATTGATTGTCTCAAAATATTCAGGGAGGTATTCATGCCCAACAGCTTCGATCATTTCAACAGACACGACTTTATCGTATTGGCCATCAAGGTCTCTATAGTCTTTAAGAATAATTGTGATCTTATCCTCAAGGCCTAATCGCTTCACTCGTTCTCTTGCATAATCATACTGAGCTTGTGAAATCGTCACTCCGGTTACCTCGCAATTGAAGTTTGTTACAGCATGGACTGCAAATCCGCCCCATCCACAACCAATCTCAAGAATGTGATCACCATCTTGAATATCGAGGTCGTGACAAAGCATTTCAAGCTTTTTAATTTGTGCAGCCTTAAGATCAGTGTTTTCGTCTTCAAAAATCCCACATGAATAGCTCATTGTTTCATCGAGCATCATTTCATAAAAGTCATTGCTAAGATCGTAATGAAAAGAGATATTGCTTCGTGATCCTGTTTTACTGTTGCGATTAAAAAGATGAGAGATCTTATTCACTTGCCCTAAAAGGTTAACAGAAAGATCTTTGACCTTGGACCCAGAGATCACCCCTGAGGTCTCAGCATTTTGGATTGCCCATCTCACAAGCTTTGTAAGATCAGTCGTTTCCCAATCTCCGTCACAATAAGATTCACCAAAGCCGACATCTCCAGAGAGAACAAACTTTTTAAAGAAGTCTCTGTTATTGATCGTTAAGTCGACTTTCAGTCCCTCGCCATCACCAATAAAAAAACTTTCACCTGAAGGTAAAGTTAAATTAAGAGTTCCTTTTTGGAATCGTTTAAGAACTGACATCACGATTTTTTCATAAAATCCGGATGCTTGATAATTTCTTACTTGTGTTTGGGTGTTTTCCATAAATAAAACTCCTGTTGTAAATCTTTATGCTCATCTTTTTTGAAATATTTTATTCCTTTCATCCATAAGATCAGTGCGTGATAATGAATGAGAAAAATTGTTTTTAAAGTCACAAAGGGAACGATCGCGGTTTGTTTTAACAGTTCAGAGGTTGTTGCTTTTTTTTCTTCTCCGTTAAACCACACTTTCAAAACACTTTGATCTTGGTCTTGATCATCAATAAATATCGATATTTTCTCATTCTCTTTTTTAAATACAAAAGTCATCTCATTGTCGTGTTTCAAAAAAGGGGAAATATAAAACATCTTTTTTGTTTTAAAGACAAAACCTTCCCTTTTAAAGGATTCATGAGAAACAAAAAAAGGTTTCTGTTCGTTGAAAGTATTTCCAATTTCAATAATCGCGTGATGTTTTCCTGTCACATCTTTTAAAAGGGCGAAACTAACCGGATTAAAGACATAACCCAAGAAGCGAAAAGATGTGTAAAGAGAAATTTCGACAACTTCATCTTGAAGACCATTTTGCTTTGCAAACTGTATATAATTATCTTTTGCAGAACTCATTCCAAGCTTAAGATGATCGCTATCAAAAAAAGAATATAGTGATGATTGATTGATACCAACAAATTTCGTTGGCCATCTCCCAAGGTTAAAAAGATTGATTTTAAACCAAAAGAACCTGTGTTCAAACTTATAACTCTTTGGAGAAAAACGCTTATGAAGAACCTTAAAGGGAACGATCGCAAACTCCATCTAAAGTACCTCTTTTCCTAAAATACGAGAACACAAGTTCACACTTGAAAGGAGGGCATCTTCATGAAATCCATAGCGATAATAACTACCAGTAAAATGAAGGTCAGACTGTGCATTCAGCTCATCAATCTTTGTCTGAGCAAGCATTGCGGGGACATCAAAGACGGGATGGTGATAAGTAATCTTATTAATGACATGTTTTTCATCAACATAATTTTCACCATTAATATTCACAAAGAAGTTTTTCTTTTCACTTACTCCCTGGAGACGGTTCATGTAATAAACCGTATAAGCTTCATCGTTTTTCATCATAAAATTCCATGATGACCAGTTTTTCTTAAGCTTTGGCATGACTGATTCGTCTGTATGGACTGTGGCAATGTTTTTTTGATAAGAAAACTTTGAAAGGACCTCATCTTGAAAACGACTTGGTTTATCAAGCATCCCCAATGCTTCATCTGCATGAGCTGCGATGATAACTTTATCAAATTGAAAGTTCTCATTCGCTGTTGAAACTTCAATAAATCCTTCTTTTTGACTAACTTTCTTAACCCCTGAACTTGTTTGAATATCATCCTTAAAGCTCTCTATAATCCTATTGCGATACTCGCGACTCCCCCCTTCAACTGTTCTCCATTGAAGCTGTGTGTTTACTCCGACAAAACCATGATTATGAAAAAAACGAACGAGTGATTTTGCAGGAAACTCTTTCATTTTCTCAATAGGTGTTGACCAAACTGCTGAACTCATCGGAATTAAAAAATTATTTAAAAAGTAATCACTTAAACCGAGATGATCTATATATTCTCCAATAGTCAGCTCACTCATTTCGGCTCGAGACAACATATTGAGTGCATCACCATTAAACTTTAAAATCTCTTTAATCATTCTTAGAAATTTCAAATTCAATAAGTTCTTTCTTTGTGCAAACAATCCATCAAGATTCGAGCCATTATACTCGAGGTCAAGCTCTTCATTCCTGACACTGAAGCTCATGTCAGTATTCTTGCAAGGAACATTTAGCTTATTAAAAAGCTTTAAAAGATTGGGATAAGTTTTATCATTGAAAACCATGAAACCAGTGTCCATTGGACAAAGTTTTTCGCCATCATGAACATCAACCGTATTAGTATGGCCACCAACATAATCATTTTTTTCAAATAAGGTAATTTGAAAATGATCTTTTAAAAAATAGGCAGCACTCATGCCAGCAATGCCCGTTCCGATGATGGCGCACTTTCTCATTTTACGCTCTTTCCAAAAAGGTAATGACCAACAAACCACTCATCACCCTTATTGAACTTCCAAAGTTCTTCACAACTCATAAAAAAGACACGCCAATAGTTAAACCACTTGCGTTCCTCACCTTTAGGATAATGACTTTTAAAAATTTCGAGAATTTCTTGTCTATTACTGTCCATATTCTCAAGCCAGGCCCTTGCGGTTTTGGCATAATGAGTTCCATTCACTCGCCAATAGTCTTTAATTCTCAGATGATCTTGAAAGGAATAGAATAAATCTTCACTTGGCATGATCCCACCACTAAAGAAATACTTACTCATCCAATCTGATTCATCCACGACCTCATATTTATAGGAAAGCTCTTTGTGAGCAAAGATATGAACAAACAGTGTTCCTTTATCTGTTAGCCACCCATTGATTCTTTCAAGAAGGACCTGATAATTTCTCATGTGCTCAAACATTTCAATCGAGATCACACGATCAATCTTTCTCTCGATATCGAATTCTGCAACATTGGCGGTAATAATCTCAATATTATTAAGATCCTTTTTAAATGCTTTTTCTTTTATAAAGTCACCTTGAGACTTCGAATTTGAAACTGCAGTCACTTTGCTATTGGGAAACTTCTCGGCCATATAAAGAGTAATTGCTCCCCAGCCATGACCAAGTTCAAGAATCGAATCACCATCTTGAATTCCCGCTCTTTCAACAGTTAATGCCAGCATCTCTTCTTCAGCTGAATCAAGATCTGTCGCATGATCCCAATGACAACAGCTATATTTAAGCCTCGCTCCAAGCGACTTCTCAAAGAAATCTGTTGGCACCATGTAATGCTGATCATTGGCTTTATCAGTTTCAATTGCAATCGGTGAATTTCGAAGCTCATTAATGAGTTCATTTTTTCTTTTATTCGCAAGCTCTTTTTCTTCTCCGTACTCGTCTTTTAATCTTTGTTTTAAAAGAGATTTAATACCACCACGGATAACGAAATCGGGAATGATTCCTCGACTCAACATTTGATCAATCATGCTAATTCCTTTTGAAAAAGAGGTTTCTTCGCCAACAGGCGATAAATGATATAGGCAGTTGTTCCCATGCTGCCGAAGCAAATGAAGAGAACTAGCCAAACACCTTTTGAGATTGCACTTTTTTCTAAATAAACAACCCAGAACCAAAGAATGATTTGGTTAATATAAAAATCAATGATTGTGGCCTTAAACCACATTGGGCTTCCAGACCAACTGAATTCAGTAAAAAGGTTTTGCTGAGAACTTGCCCAAATAGTCGTTCCAAGCATTAAAAGAAATAAAAGGAAAAAGGGTAAACTCTTAGTTAGGTTATTCATATTTCAACTCCTTTTTTGTCTCGGAAACCATGGGAAAAAAGTATTCGTTACATTTTTATATTCATCATATTCTTTATTCGATTCGTATTTTTTCTCGAGCATAGCGACACCTGAGACCTTCAAAATGAGAAAAGTTGTAAATAGCGGACCAAAGATTGCAAAATAAAACGGAACTTCGTTGATAATTAAAAAGAAGATTCCCCACCAAAGAAGAACCTCTCCAAAATAATTAGGATGTCTTGTGTATTGCCAAAGACCCGTTCTCAAAACTTTTCCACGGTTTTCTTCACGAGATTTAAAGACATGTTTTTGATAATCCCCTATCGCTTCAAAGAGAAATCCGATAACCCAAATCGTAATCCCAATATAGTCAAAGACAGTTCCAAAGCTTTGGTTATCTGAATAGAAATGAATAAGAATAAGTGGTGAGGCCATTACAAGAGATAAAACTGCTTGAAGCATATAAACTCTTTTATAAGCGGTTTGATTTGCTTTTTCTCCCCACTCTTCTCTCCAGGCGGCGTAACGGTAATCTTCAGTTTTTGTTTTTGTTGAGCGGTAAAAAATATAACCACTTAATCTCAAGGCCCAAATCATGACCAAAAGCCCAATCACGCCTTCTCTGAGAGAAAGCTCGTCGCCAACAAAGTATCCGGAAGAGATAAAAATCAAAAGATAGCTTAAACCCCAGGCGATATCGATGACACTGAAGTCCTTTTTGATCAAGGCCCAAACAAAGAATAAGTTAAAAAAAGCAAAAACAGTGAAGAAGACCCCGATCATAAAACTCTCTCTTTTGAGTAACTTTTGTCTATTGACGAGAAACCGCAACTTATTGTCATTGATGAGCTGCCTAAACCTTTTGAAACTGGCAAATTCGCCTCTTAAGCGCTTGAATAAGCTTTTGTGCCTAACTTTTTTTTCCCAGTTACTCCAAAATGCGACTGGACATTTTCCCAGTATGAATTAACATTCAACTTAAACATACCCTAAACAAGGGTCGTGATATAGTTGTGCAAAAGTTAAACGGGAATAGTTGATGACATTAGTACTTGGATTACTCGCAATACACTGGTTTATATCGCTGTTTTTACAGTCGTTCTTTCTGCATAGATATTGCTCGCACAAGATGTTTACCATGAGTCCATTTTGGGAAAAGACCTTTTATCTGTTCACTTACCTTGCTCAAGGCCCAAGTTTTCTTAATCCTTCAAGTTATTCAATTATGCACCAAAGGCATCATGCTCATAGCGACACAAAAAAAGATCCTCATTCGCCAACAAATTCAAAATCGTTAATGGAGATGATGCTTAAAACCTATAAGCAATATAAGGAACTTTTAATTAATCACGAAAAAATCAAAGATGATGTCGTTATCCATAAGTCACCTAAGTGGGAGAGACTTGATAACTTTGCCGAAACTCATTGGAGCACATTGCTTTGGACAACGGTTTATTTAGGAACATATTATTTCCTTCAGGTTGAAGCAATATATTATATTCTTATTCCCATCCATTTTTTAGTCGGTCCAATCCAAGGAGCAATTGTTAATTGGTTTGGTCATAAAGTTGGATACCGCAACTTTAAAACTAAAGATCAAAGCAGAAACACACTCGCTGTTGACTTTGCCCTTATGGGGGAGCTCTATCAAAACAACCATCACCGCTATGGACAAAAATTAAACTTTGCTCATAGATGGTTTGAAATAGATCTTACCTACCAGTTTTCAAGAATCTTAATCTTTCTCGGAGTCATTAAGCTTCAAAAGGATGAATTGTGAAAAGACTTTTTTTTATTTTCCTTCTTCTCCCACAAGTTCTCATCGCCTCTGAATTTAAGTTGGTGGGGAAAGCTTTGCTTGAGTTTTCAATCTTTAAGATTGATGTTTACGAAGTCTCCTACTTTAAAGGAAAAGATCAACAAGAGAAACTTGTCTTAAACTATTTTGTAGATGTTAAACGCGAACATTCAATTCAAGGCTGGGAAAAAGGCCTAAAGCATCTCAAAGATAAAGATCTGAAGTTTAACGAGCAGTTCAATTGGATTATTAAAAATACTGTGGATATTAAAAAAGGCGATATTTTCACTATTATAAAAGAAAACAATAAAGTGACTTTTCTCAAAAATAGTAAGCCTATTGCTTCCACTCAAAATACGATCCTGGCAAAGCTGGCTTTTGAGCCCTGGATAGGTGAAAAACCAATCGACAAAGACATTAAGAATCAATTACTTAAGAACCTTTAATCTCGGCAAAGGGACGACTTTCTTTTTCACCCTTCCCATCACCAAGGTCGAAAAAAGTTCAGAAATCGTCTATAACTAAAGCGCATTATAATCTTTTCACTTATCCACAAGAAACTCTGAAATCCATTAAAATCTTTCTCAATGCGCTCTCTTATACTGATTTTTCTCTTTTTTATTGCATTCAATCAATCCTATGCTTGCATTGAGGATATTCATCATTCCCAAGCCCAAACTGAAATTTCGTCTGATCAGAAAATTATTGATGCTTATAAAGACAGAGTTGCTAAAGAGAAAGGAAAAAAACCTAAAAATTATTTCCATTATTATATGGGAGAAGATCTCACGAATAATCGTCTTCCATATGCAGATGTAACGTTCTTTCTTGGAAGAGGTACTTTTGGTGAAGTTTATCGCCAGTATTACTCTGAAGGTAAGACAAAAGTTATAAAGGTTTATAATACAAACCTTTATCCGAATGGCGATATGGTAGATATCCCAAAAAGAATCGATGCCGACATTCAGACTTATGAATTTCTTGAACAAACGTTTAAAAAACTTAGTATTGAGAACATTCGGATTCCGAAAGTAAAAAAAGGGGAAAAGCCAGAGACTCTCGAAATTGAAGATATACCTGGAATAAACTTCTATAGTTTTTTAGTTGATGAAAGAAACGATATTGACCTTGAAGTAAAACTTGCGATGTTAAGACAATACAAAGAAGCAAGTAACAAACTCGTTAAACATCTAGAAAGCCTTGGCCGTACAAAACGTCTTCATCAAGTTCACTCTTTTACCATTTTCGGTAGAAATCGAGAGAAGGCTAAAGTTGAACTTGAAAGAATAGACTTTGCGGGACAAACCCATAATTGGAATGACGATGATTTTATTTCAACCAAACCAAATAACTTTATAGTCGACTCAAGAGACCTTTCAATTTACATGGCCGACCCAGGTTAAAGTCTCTCGGGCTTCGACCCTGGTCCTTTATTCAGGTTTACCGAAACGCAGCTATTTTATAATTTTACAATCAGTGTTATAATCCTATTATGAATAATGAAAAGTTTAAACTCTGGAAACTTGCTCTTTCTACAATTCATGTTGACGGCGCTGTATCCCCAGAGGAGATCCATTGGTTTCGCAAGACATTAGACCGGCTTACAAAAAACAGTCTACTTAATTTCCCCCCTGATCAAATTCAGGAACTTGAAGCTTCACTTACAAGACCCACGCGTCAGTTTAAAGAAGAGTTTAAAAAATTAACAAATCCAGCAGACTGTAGCCAACTCGTTCACATATTTAGGATTGTCTCTCACCTTGATAAAGACTTTTCAGAAGATGAAAAATCTCTTTACAAAGAACTTGAAGAGCTGTGCTTTGAAAGCGTTAATTTAGAAGAAATACAATCCCAAATTAAGCAGATGGAAAAAGAGTCTTATCATGAAGATAACGTCTACAAGGTTCATAACCCTCATTCTAAATTTGAAGCCTTTTTCAAAAGTATAATGAAAGTCCTAAACCCTGGCGATTACGAGTTTCCGGATTAAGCTTGTCCTCTTGTAAGATTAGAGAGCCACATTCATAGGGAAATCAAGTGTCAGCTGACCTTGTCTTAATAAATCACCGGACTCTGAAAAGAGCTTTATTCCGCCAGTGTAGCGAATTAAATTAAAATGAACGATTCTCTCAAGTTTTATTTCAAGATGATTCCCCGTAAGCTCTCCGAAGTTATTCTTCTCTTTAATCGTGAAATTAAGAGTTTGTTTAAGAGGGTTAAACTCGATATCTTCGATTGTCTTAATGTTATCGTTTTCTTCATCAAGTTGAACATTTGAATAAAGAATTGGTCTTGGGTTTCCAAATGCCACTTCGATCACAGGGTTTCTCAAATCCCTTAAATCAATTTTGGTTAAATCCGCTCTGCCGTAGAACCAGTTCTCTGGTCCTATCGCAAGATACATTTCTTTTAAAATACCACTAGTAGACTCATCACCATGAAACTCAGGAGATGAGCCGATCTTGTCTTTGAAAGGGGCTATCTTTGTGGCAAAGGTACCAAGGCATTGCTGTGCCCTTGGTGTTGGTGCTTGAGTATTGGCATCTTCCCCCAGAAGAGTCTTAAGATCTCCAAGTTTTGAACAAGTTCCAAGTTTACCTGAAAGCACATACTTCACTCTACTAAGAGCACGACATCCCATTACAGCTTGTACTATTTGTTTAAACTGAGGAGTATTGGTTTGCCCTGCTTCTTTCATTTGCTTATAAATCACAAGTTTTTCTTCACACTTTAATCCTGCAAGCTTTGCTTGGATTTCTTTCATCTTTGCCTGAAGTTTCTCAACTCCTGTTTTTCCATCTTGAGGAGATGGAGCGAGACATGCTTTCGCCCCACCAAAAAACTGAACGATTGAATAACACTTTTCAACCTTGTCCTCTTTGATCATTTTAACGAGAGCTGGGAACAACTTTCCTCGCAGACGACTAATTTCTCTTCCAATTTGAGGAACTTTTTGAATTCTTCTTCTAATTTCTCGTTTTTTGCTCTGATCAAGTTCAACACCATTTGTACTCTCTACTACTGGATAATAAAATGCATTAACACCTTCAGCGACAGCACCATGTTTTATCGTCGAAGAGGCTCTTTGAAACGTCTTATCAACTTGAACTTCTTTTTTTCTGGCCTTGGTCTTTTCCGCTTCAACACCACAACCGATTAATAAAACTGCTGAGAAAACTAAACTTAAAAACTTCATATCTTGACCTTTCATTTAGAAAAAGAGTTTTGCGTTAAAAGAAACAAAATTGAAATCCTCGACGTTTCTTCCGTAGAGGACTGACCCATAATTAAGCTGCATCCCCATAGGTACAGGGAATTTTTTGGCCCTAAAGGCATTGATAGTACTGTACTCAACTCCAAAGAGTGCTGAGTGAAGCTCTTCTTCCGTTTCTTCTTCTAAGAAACGATAACGAGCTCCTTCATACTTCCTTCCAGAATAAGAGTCTTCAAATTTATAAGAATAAGTGTAGGCTCCGCTGAGTTTTAAAGCGTCTGTAAATTTATAAGAAACCCCAGGAGTAATGGAAAAGATATCACCAAGATCTCTTTTAATATTATTATCAATATCAGCTGTGAAAACTTTTTCACCAGACTCCTCTGGAACTCTGTCAGCATAGGTGTCGGGAAGCTGGGCAGTGTAACTGACGTTTCCTGAGAAAGTTAAGGCCCCGTCTTTTGTAGCACGGTAGTCTGCTTGAACTCCTGCTCCTAAATCAAACTGGCCATCCCCAGCAGAAGTATCACCAAACTTATTAAGGTCCTTTGAATCACCTGTTGGAGCAACAATTAAATTAGTGAAAACAACAGTTGCCTTTGAGTTTTTAAGAACTTGATAATTACTCATAAGCATCACATCACCAAGCTGAGTAACGTTCCTATCTTCAAGGTCATCATATCCTGATTCTTCGACTTTAATTTCAACAGCACGGTTCACTTTGTCTTGAATCTCAGTGATCTTTTCACAGAGCCCATTTTCACATTCAGCTTGGGCAATTGCTGGAAGAGAATCGCTGGCAACTGTCCCATAATCAAAGTGATAATCTTTTTGATAAATCCCAAGGGCCATGGCAACTGTCCATTTTTCATTCACTCCATAACCGGCAGCGACCGAATGAACCGCTAATCCGAGATTGGCCTCAAGGTTGGCAACGGCCATAAGGTCTTCAGGAGTTTGGCCATTGGCGAGAATAATTCCCTCTGCTGTGTTTTTATCAATTTCCGTTTCTTCTGCATCAATCAGTTTTTGGTAACTAATATTTGTTGAGCCACCAAGGTCCTCAACTTCACCTAGGTCATTTCGTTTACTATTAATCTGATTGTAAATTCCAACATAGTTAAAAGTTCGAATTCCTTTTGGAAGTAACGCCGCTCCAGGGAAACTAATTGTCGGGGCAAGACCACCGGCCATTAGATCGAAAGACACCATTAGAGCTATAAATACTGCTTTTTTCATTTCTTGCTCCCGCAAATTCAGAAAGAGATTTTGTTCACTGAGCACAAACTGAGAGTAGGCTGGTTTTTGACTACCCTAAACAATGCGTTATTTCAAATTTGTTAGCGTCAGATTAGGCATGGTTTTGTAAGTTTTTCCATCATAAGGCACTGAATTTACGTTCTTCTCCTATTCAAAGTATTGAAATTTCGACCAATACTACCGATGAGAACACTATGAAGTTCTCTTTATTAAAATATTTCTCTTCACCTGAAGATCACTCACTCAGCCCTGAGGTCAGTGACGGGATAAAGAGAGAACAAGACTCTTCTGAAATTATCATTAGTTGGACCCAGTTTATTTTTTCCGTTTCAATGTTTTCAATTTGGCTTTTTTCCACATTCGTTCGTGCTCATAAGCCCGAATATGAAATCATTCCACTTATTCTTGGGGCCTATACATTCTTTTCAATCGCCAAAATATCTTGGGCCAAAAAGGGCCTCGTTAATGAAGCCGTTCTGAGTATCTCCGTTATTGTTGATATTGCCCTTGTGACATCTCTCATCTGGCTTTTTCACATTCAATACAAACAAGCTCCTGGGTTCTATTTAAAAGTACCAACTTTTGTTTATTACTTTTTCTTCATTGCCTTAAGAGGCTTGCGATACGAAACCAAGTTTGTATTGATGGCCGGTTTAACTTCCATCTTTTCCTGGGCAGCTCTTCTTTATTATGCTCTAGAGCATCCTGCAACCGCCGTTAGCCGAAGCTTTGTCAACTATACAAGTAGTCACGATGTTTTAGTGGGGGCGGAAATTGAAAAAATCATTGGAATCCTAGTTGTCACTCTCGCCACAACAATCTCTGTTCATCGAAAACGAAAACTCCTTGAACAATCTGTTAACGATGCCACGGCAAGAAAGAACCTTACAAACTTTTTCAGTGAAGATGTCGCCAAAGCGATTCATAGCGACCCCAATTCTCTTATCCCTGGTCATGGGAAAATAGCCGAGGCCTCAATTCTCACTATTGATCTTAGAAACTTTACAAAGATGACGGAAAGCTGGCCCCCCAATGACATTCTTAAACTTATTTCGGAATATCAAAGTATCGTTGTCCCCATCATTTTAAAGAATGGGGGCTGTATCGATAAGTACATGGGAGACGGCATTCTCGCTCACTTTGGGGCCGCACGTCCCTCAAAGACCTTCGCAGCGGATACTTTAAAAACAATGGAGGAAATCCAAGAGGCTTTCTCTCATTGGAATCAACAAAGACGTTCTGAAGGAAAGCCTAGACTTCATTTTGGTCAAGCTGCTTCTACTGGAAAAGTTATCTTTGGAACCACAGGGGAAAAGAACCGGCTCGAGTTCACCACCATTGGCAGTACCGTAAATATCGCTTCAAAACTTGAGAAGGTTACAAAGACCCTTGGTGTGAGTTCCGTTCTGACCCAAAGAACTTTAAAGCTTTCTAAAACTCAAGGCTATCATCCGAACTCAGAGATCAAGTCTATGAAGAGTTACGACTTACCTGGTTCGGATGAATCAATTGATCTTGTTGTTTTCGAATCGTTCTCACAATCAAAGCAAGATTTAGCTTCTTAGTAATTCGCTGCTATCTCGTTAAGCGCCTCAATCAATTTCTTAGAAGACATAATACGACAATGATTACTTAGTGGCTCCCCCAGAACAACATCAGCTCTATAAACTCCATACTGAATCACCAGCTCCCCGTCCCCTACCAGGGAAACCTTTGAAGTTAACTTATCCAAGCGCTGCTTGAAGCTAAAAAGTTCTTGGAGATTTATTTTGTTGAGATTAAGCAAGTTTACAAACCTTGGATGTGTATAGAGAACATCTGAAACCATTAAATACATCTTGTTGGCACAATAAGTGTGATAATAAATTGAATGACTATTAATTCTTTGATTATATGTCCAACCCCTATAATTTACAGAGAGCTCCTCTCCGACTGGGCCCAGATTTGAATCATAATCACTTTTATAATAGTAACCACTTGCAACTACATCTAGTCCTACAATTTTGTGTAATGTTGCCTCATCTTCGGACTCTACGATTTCGGCTTGAGCCGAACTAAACACGAAAACAAAAATTGATAATAAGAATAAGCTCTTCATATGAAAACTCCTTTCGTTACATAAAACCTTCATCATTCTGTACCGCGATTTGTTTTTCAACTGAAGAAACTGTGTAGCTTTAGTGATTGCAGTTTTGAAAACAGGTAAAAATTATTACCCAAACCAATCCCGAAAAACTTCCTGAAGGTACTTATTACGCAACTCCCCAGCTTGCGTCAATGGTTGCCAGTGGCAAGCAGAGACTATTTAGCCAACTTATTTCGCATCTCAACCGTAACAAAGCGAAGAAGAGGATCAATAAAGAGGGGAAGTCGTGAATAGCTGGAAATTTAAGAGAATCAAAATAGGGCGTCGTGTTTTTTTGGATTTCGTCACTATTTTCATTCGCCGTGTTTATATATCCAAGAATTAATAACATAGAAGAGTGTTATACAAAAATGTCAATTGTCTACATTTGTAGACAATTGACATTTTTGTAATCATTTGTATACTGTCAAGTATGGCTAAAAATAATCAAACAGAGGATACTTCTGTTCTCTCCTTTCGAGTAAGCAGTTCATATCTGAAAAAGATAGAAACATTTGCGAAACATAGGATTGACGAAACAGGCAAAAAGCTTAGTACTAGTAAAGCTGCGAGAATGCTTCTTTTTCAAGCACTAGAGATCATAGAAAATTCCGAGCATCCAAAAAAGAGAAGGAAATAAAATTGATATTTGATATTAAATTGAAAGAAGTAATTGAATATTTAAAGCTTAATCTGAAAGGGAAGTTTGATGATGATACAACTCAGGCTATAGCTACACATATACTACAGAACCCAACAGAAACAGTGCCTTTTCTCACAGAAAGCTTCAAAAAAAAGCTCCAGAAGGACTTATCCATAACCTCGTCTATAATAGACCCTGATATACCCTTCCCTCCTAATAAAATGGCCAATTTTAAATTTATAGACCTTTTTGCAGGAATAGGTGGTTTCAGGATACCTTTGCAAGAAATAGGTGGAAAATGTGTCTTTTCTTCTGAATGGGATAAATCTGCAAAAAAAACATATTTTCAAAACTTTGGAGAGATTCCATTTGGCGACATTCGTGATTTTACAAAAAAGGAGTTCACTAATGCACAAATTAACAAACTCATACCCGATCATGATATTTTAGCAGCTGGGTTTCCATGCCAACCCTTTAGTCATGCTGGTGTTTCTGCAAGGCAGTCAGTTGGGAAAAAACATGGATTTGAGGATGAGATACAGGGAACATTATTTTTTGATATTGTTAGGATTGTAAAAGCAAAAAAGCCTAAAATACTTCTGCTAGAAAACGTAAGAAATTTAAAGTCACACGACGAGGGTAGAACCTTTAATAAAATAAAGGATACTGTTGAAAAATATCTGAATTATAGTTTTTCTTTTGAAATCATAGACTCTTCTTCACTTGTACCTCAGCGTAGAAAGAGATGTTTCATGATTTGTTATCGAGACAAAGGTAGTACTTATCAATTTCCTGAAATCACTGGAGAGCCCTTGCCACTACGTTCTATTCTTGAAAAAAGCCCTCCAAGTAAATACACCATCTCCGACAAGTTGTGGGCAGGCCACATATCTAGAACAAAAAGAAATATAGAGCGTGGAACTGGTTTTACTGCACATACCGCTGATTTGGATAAACCTTCTAACACCATTGTTGCGAGATACGGAAAAGATGGTAAAGAATGTTTAATTCCCCAAAAAGGCAAAAACCCCAGAAAGTTGACACCAAGAGAGTGTGCAAGACTCTTGGGTTTTCCTGAGGATTACCTATTGCCCGAGTATGACAGTCCCGCATACAAGCAATTTGGTAACTCTGTAGTAGTACCAGTCGTCAAAGAGATTGTTAAAAACCTAGACATATAATATTATAATTTCAAGTATTTAAATTTATAGCTCACGGAAGGGCTCAGGTGATTAGTCTTAAGCGAAACGCAGAATTGTCTTCGTGGCAAAAAGCATATTGGTATTTGAGGATTCTTGTTAATACAGATAGATATGGCGGAGCCAACAAGTCTCATCAAAAGCTTAAAGACCTCGTGATTAGCTCTAACCAAAAGCTAAAGAATGATGATTTTAATGATATCAAGACTCATATTGAAACAACTATTAAGTCTTTTTCTCGAGAAGGAACTAAGAAATATATTCAATTTAATGCTCTAGCTGAAGAGTTAAGTAAATATTTCTCAACGCTAAAGGATGTGAAGCTATTTTTAAACGTAATAGAGTTCATACTCATACCCACAAACGAAGCAATTTCTACGGTGCCTTCAACAGAGGCTGGCTCTATTGCACAGGAATATGCTCAAACAGAGTTAGATAGCAATGGTGAGAGTGCGCTAGCAAACCTTATTCGAGAATGGGATGTTATTACAGAAGAGCTATGTCTGAATCGAGAGAGAGAAATTCTTAATGAGTTAATTAAAAATGTTACTAATAATTTTTCAAATCTAAGCAAAAATAACCTCGCTGAACTTATCAGTGCTACATCTCAAGAGTTTGAAAGAAGGGTTGGACAAAAAAGAAAGCAACGTGCGGGAAACGACCTGGAAAGTGCAACAGATTTCATATTAAAATATTTCAAGTTTCAATCTGCAGAAGGCCCCATGCATTTTAATGCTGGAATTGAGGTTGATAATTGGATTAAGGATAAAAGAGGATGGTACATTGGCATAAGTCTTAAAAGGACTCTTCGAGAGAGATGGAAACAGACTCAAACTACTGAATCTGTTTTAACTTCATTCAAAATAAAAAATATTATTCATCTAATTAATAATGACCAAGATTTATCTGACTCAAAAATTGCAGATATGGGAGCTAATAGACACTTATTTTTTGTTGCAGATTCTTCCAATGTGTTAAATGATTTAAAAGACCACCCCGCTCTGTCGAAGTTTATCTTTCCAATGTCTGAATTAATTCAAGAACTAAAAAAACTATCTGCCTAACACAACGAACTTTTGAACTTTTTACCGCTCGCAAAAATCTCTGACTGCTGAAAAACCCAATGATTTCATCGGTCTGTAACGGAAAAAAAGTTCAAGAAAATGGCGGAGATACTGCACCTCATATCGAACTATTTTATCCAAAACCCTGCTTTTAATATCAACGAAATCAAGAACTTATTTCAGGGCCAATATTAGCCATCCTCTATATGAAGACTTTCATTCAATAGTATGTAAGATCTATGGCCCTATTGCTAAATTTATAAAGAAAACAAATGAAATTATTATTAACACTTTGGCCCAATTTATTATGAAATTGAAATTATTGAATTGGATAAAGAGGAAGAAGTTAATGATTTTGAAAAAAGGAAATAGGGCGTCGGTTTTCTTTGGATTTCAATGCTATTCCACATCGGCGTATCTATATTATTGAGTATCAACAGGTAGAAAAAGCGTTGAGCTAGAGAGATTTGCCAGTTTCACAATAGAGCCTCCCTAAGGGGAAGCTCTATCTAAATTATTTAATCACAAGCACCGCTTGAGTAAACAGTACTTAAAATTGAATTTGTTTCTTGTTCATTCAATTTTAGAAACTTTAGTTCTGTCCCGCTTGGAAAAATGACTTTTCCTTCTGAGAAGTCCTCTTCTGATGATTCCATTCTAATTTGTAATTGGTCACCATTTGATGAATAGACTTCTAAGCTTTCTTCTCCAAGAACAAGGTCACCTCTCATTGCATTATGAGTTGTACAAGATCTAACTATCGTGCTGTTTGGTCCTACAATAGACATTTTAAATAGTCCCATTTCATAATAAATTCCATCAAGACAGACTATTGGATAAAGTCCTCCTGTCTCATACAATTGATAACAATTTGAATTTCCAATTGATTGTGCATTTGCTTGAAGTGCTGAAGAAAAGATTAGAGCCATCAATAACTTTTTCATAATATAATTCTTTGGTTTTAAGATTGCTAACTACTTACCATATTCTTAAATTTTGCACAAGGTCAATCTGGTTTGCCCATTTATTTTCGTGCACTTTTTGTGTCCACTGTAAAAATTGCTGACTTTATTTTAATATCTCTGACATGAGTACAAACTATGAACCATTAGATGAGCCAACAAAAATATAAACAAACAGGAATAGAGTCATGGTCTACTAAATCATTGTTTTGCAACATCACTGTAATAGGTTCAGCAGCACCCAACCCACAACTTTTATCTACTGGGCTAATGTCTGTAATTACTACTTCAGGCAAACCAAGAATTTTAAAATCATCAATGGCTACATCACCAGTAAAATAAGTAGCAGAACCACTTGCATTTGCTAATTCGGTAGCTCGTATTCTAAACATCGCATTGGTAACTCCAGTATAAGTAGGGCTAAGTGATACTTCAGCTTTAAACCATTCGTCTCCTTGATCGCCTTGTATTTCCCATATAGTAGTCCAAGTAGTTCCCATATCGGTAGATATTTGAACCATAAGGGAGTCTTGCTCTACTCCCCACATATGATACCAGAATTCTAGTCCTGGAATAGAAATAGAAGATAAGTCAAATCGTGGAGAAAGAATACTTGTTCCATCGATCATCCCATTACAAGTTCCGCTGGTTTCTGTATAAATATAGTTACCTCCACCTG
>JBMYPC010000059.1:0-18126 GCA_049599895.1 Bacteriovoracaceae bacterium
TGATGGAAAGTATTCATTTCCAGAAATGATCGAGTTTGCTTCACGGGAAGAGTTTCTAAGGGCCGGTGATCTTATCGGAAGTGGAACCGTTGGAACAGGTTGTGGACTTGAACTTGATAAATGGATAAAAGAGGGCGATGCCATTGAACTTAAAGTTGAAAAAATTGGAATTCTTAAAAATACTGTTGGGAAAAAGGTAAAAATCTATGGATAGCTTTAAAAGTTCTGGAACCGTCACAAAACAGGCCCATGTGGATATCCCTGATGGACTTTACGAAGAAGAGCATGGAAGAAATGGCTTTTTTGGACGAGTCAGTCAAATCTATCATGAAAATCCTCCTGTAAACTGGACTCATATCGAAGGAAACTTAAAGCCGAGACTTCTCCCTTCTCTTTTCAATGAAGAATCAATTCAAAATTCTTTTGCTGAAGTCCTAAAGAATAATGATACTGTTTTAAGTCTTGCCCATTATAAAGAAGATTTTAAAAATTTCTTTCGCAATGCTGACTTTGATGAGCTTTATTTTATTCATGACGGCGAAGGAACCATTGAAACTCTCTTTGGTCATGTTCCTTATAAAAAAGGCGATTATATTGTTATCCCTCGAGGGACGACCTATAAACTTTATTTAAAAACTCCTTCAAAGATTTTGAAGGTTGAATCAGCTTCAGAATTTGAACAACCAGAGAGAGGCATGCTTGGCCCCAACGCCCTTTATGATCAGACAGCTCTTTTTGTTCCAAGCTCAAGCTCTGGAAGCGAACAAGATAAAGACAATTATATTGTTGAGATTAAAAGATTGGGAGATATTTCAAAAGTTCACTACCCTTTTAATCCGCTTGATGGAAAAGGTTGGAAAGGAAACCTCTATCCCTACAAGCTTTCAATTTATGATATCTGTCCCATTATGAGTCATCGTTATCATATTCCGCCATCAGGACACACAACCTTTGTTTGTCGAAATTTTGTGGTTTGCTCCTTTGTTGAAAGACCTCTAGAAGACTCAAAACATAAAGTCTTAAAAGTTCCTTTTTATCATTCTAATATCGACTTTGATGAAGTCCTTTTCTATCACCAAGGAGACTTTTTTAGTCGAGACAATATTGATCCCGGGAATATCACTTTTCATCCACAGGGAATTCATCATGGACCACATCCCAATGCTTTTAAAAACACTATGGATAAAGAGTACACTGATGAATATGCCGTCATGATTGATACGAAAAACCCTTTAATACCGACAAAACTTTTTGAAAAGTTTGAAAATCCTGAATACTGGAAAAGCTGGAGTGCGAATGAACCTTGATAATAAAAAAACCTTTTCTCCAAGCTCTGACTTTAAAGATAATTATAAAATCCTTATCGGCAGTGTTGTCCCAAGACCCATTGCCGTAGTTTCAACATTAAATGAAAATGGCACGAATAACCTTGCTCCATTTTCTTTTTTCACCGTCGTAAGTGCTAATCCTATGGTCATTGCTTTTTGTCCGTTCATTCGCTCAAGTGATGGTGAAGAAAAAGACACTGCAAAAAACATCAAAAGAGAAAAAGAATTTACCCTTAACTTCTGTACTGAACAATACGCAGAAAAGATTAATCTCGCGGCAACAGAGCTACCTTACGGAGAGGATGAGTTTAGTTTTTCAGGACTAACTCCTCTTGACTCGACACTTGTGAAACCAAAGCTTCTTAGAGAGTCTCCTATTAATTTTGAGTGTAAATTAAGAGACACTTTAAGCTACGGAGAAAGTCTTGGTGCTGGCCAAATCATCACAGGTGAAGTTGTAAAGATTCATATCGCTGATGAAATTTTTAAAGATGGAAAGATTGATACCGATCTTTATAATCCAATCGGAAGAGGTGCAGGTAACGATTGGATTCTCACGAACTCAAGAATGCAACTTGAAAGAAAGTCTAAGGCCCAAATTCAAAAATAGACAGCTTATCGCCGCCCTCTTGTGCGAGCTTTTTGATTTCTTTCCTTAGAAGCAATAAATATGCCAAGAGCTTAGAATGTAGGGAGTTCGGGTAGATCACTTCGACGTGACTCAGTCTTTTGCTCGACCAATCTGAGTATCAGTTTATTGAGCTGATTAACCTTTAATTCAAGCTTATTATTTTTGGTCATGTAATACTGGTGAACTTCTTTAAGTCGTGCACTGACAATGTTTTCAACTTCAGCATTTGAAAAGCTTTTTTGTTGTATCAAAAAGTTTGAAACACTTTCTTTGAACGTATCAAGCTCATGTTTCAGGATCTTGATCTCTTCAATATGATCTTGCTCAGCTGTTAACTGAATATGAGAAAGCTCTTCTTTCATCTTTGAATAATTTTGAAAGATTTCATGATTTATAGAAGTTGAAAGATCTTTAATTCCCTCGGAAATGGTCTTATAAAGCCCCTTGAGATGCTGTTCCTGTTCGAGGTTTTCCGAAGTGATTTGTTCAAAAAATGATTTCTGAGATGAAAGGATTTTCTTCTGTAAATCATTGTTCATCATTTTGAATTCATTCGATTTTTCAACAAAGACTTGGCCTAAATTAAGCTCCACATCTTTTTCAATAGTAGAAGCCTTATTTTGAATCTCACCAATTCGATGCTCGATCGCTTGGTCAAAATTGGCCAAAGACCTTTCGTTAATTTTCTCAACACTCTCTGAATATTTCTCAGTTTTATTCTCAAGTTCACTCAATAGGCAATCTTGAGTTGTGGATCGTAGCTCATTGACAATGAGGTCTTGATTTTTCTTCATTTCATGAAAGCAACTTGAGAGTTCTTTTGAAACAACCTGCTTGAGTTCCTCAATAAAATCCTTTTGGTGACGACTAGCAATCGACTCTAATCTCTGCTCTTGATTTTTATAACTTACTTGGCCAATCTTAGCAGCTGCAACCTCTAAGCTCTTTTTTGCTTCGGCTAAGTCGGCAGAATGGATTTCATCTATTTCTTCAGAATATTTCTCTATTAATGCTTTACTATAATCCCCTAGACTTTCAAGAGTGCTGTAAACCTGAGATTTCAAATTCGGTCTTAAAGTTGAAAGGGCCATCTCAACTTCTTGATCAAGAGTTTGAATCATTTTGTTTTCAAACAAGTTTTTTGTATTTTCTAAGATCTCTCTCGTTTCTGAAATCTTTGCTTGTATCTCATGATTTGTTCTTTCAAGGACAGAAGAGGAGGTCTTCTCGATTTGATGTATCGTTTTTTGAGTTTGTCGTTCAGAGTCTTTAGAAAGCTTTTGTTGATAGTACTTATGAGTCTCTTGATTTTGTTTCTTAGAGTCTTCTTTTAGCTTTAATAGATTATTTTGAAAATTCCTTTCTTCTCCAGAGCGGATTTTTTTCATATCCATCAGAAGATTATCTTTAATCAGACCCTGTTTTTTTTCACATGTCTTTTGAAAGTTCTTTTCAAGTTGAGCAGAAGCTCGAGAAAGCTTCTCGAAGGTGTTTTGAAGCAACTTCTCTCCTTCTTTTCGAGACTGCTCTTCAAACTCTTTTAAAACTTCACCCTTGATTTGATTTCCATCATTCTCGAGAACCCTTTTGGTTTCTCTCGCGATACTTTCAGAGAGGTCCTGAGTTTTTTCTTTAAAACCTTTGTGAATTCCTTCCAGTATTTTTTGAAAATTTGCAATTTCAAGGATTTTAGAGTTTTTAATCGTTTTGTTGAAATCTTCTTGGAGTACTTTTGATTGGTTCTCACTTGAAGATCGGAACTCCTCCTCATGCTTAATCGCAATTTCGTTGATTCTCTTTTTAAATCTCTGTTCTTGATCATTTGTAAGAGAGAGAAGACTTTTCTCAAACTGATCACGACAAAGATCTCGATGATGCTTAAGGTTCTCTAGGCTTTCCCTCATTCCTTTTTGAGAGTTTCGAGAAAGGGTCTTTACACATCTTGAGATTGTCTCATCCCCAATTTCTTTACATTGAATAAGTGTTTTCTTTTGAAGATCAGAGAAAAGATTTGAAGCATTTTTTGTTAAGCTAACAAAATTCTCATCAGCTTCAATCCTAAACTCTCGAATAAGACGCTTAAATAGCTTCTCAATTTCATGGCGGCTACTTAAAGACTTATTTTTGATAAAATCACCATTTTGGCTTTGAAAAAGATCTGTGCTTTTTTGAAAAGCTGTTTCCAAGTAATTTGAAAACTCGGATTGTAAATTTTGAGACTTTAGGACTTCTTCGGAGTGAACCTTTTCAACTTTTTCAGAAAATGTTGCAAAGAGAATCGATTCAAGATTCTTTAGCTCTCTTTCAAACTTCTCTTTTCGTTTTTGATCGAGTTCAAACGATTCAATAAGTTTATCGGCCTTAACTCTTAAAACCTTTTGCACTTCTGATGAATAATCTCTAATTTGATTTTGAAAACGAGATTCAAGTTTGGAGAAAAACTGGTTTGAAACTTCGTTAAAATGACCCTTTAACTCTGGGGAAAGAACCCGAGCAACATCTTCAACTTTAATAATCGATCTTCCGTGATTCATGGCAACTCCTACGTAAAGATATTTTATCTTCAGCAGGAGTTGGATGCTCCGAAAGGCATAAAATACTCGTAAATTTTGAAGGGGTTTACTTCTCTTTTACAGTGACGATTTCTTTGATCTTATCGAAAGTCTTTTCTTCTCGAATCGCGTACATGAGGTTCTGCTTAAGGTTTTGATTCCCATCGTAATACTGCTTAACCTGAGCAACATCAACACCTGAGAGCTTGGCACTTTCCTCAAGTTTTGCATCAAAGTCTGACTCTTCAGCTTCGATACTATAATCTTGAGCAAGTTTGTCTAAAATAAGACCTGACTTTACACGAAATTTCGCTTTGTCTTTGATGTCCCCTTCCCACTTTGAGTAGTACTCTTTTTTCATTTCTTCGTTGAATCCTTGCTGATCAAGGGACTTCTCAACATCTTTTCTCAAGATATTTTCTTGTTGTGCAATAAGAGCTTGAGGGATATCAAACGAATGAGTTTCTACAAGTTTTTCAAGAATGTCTTGGTGAAGTTTTTCTTTCACTTGCTTTTCTTTTTGAAGACGAATGTTTTGTTCAGTCTTGGTGTTGAAATCTTCAGTACTTTCAAAACCAAATTCTTTTGCCATCTCGTCTGTAAAATCTGGAAGTATTTTTTCTTTAATTTCAAGAATTTCAACTTCGAAAGTCACTGGTGCGCTCTTTAATTCTTCAACGTGGTAATCTTCAGGAAATGTTAGTTCAAGCTTTTTAGTTTCACCTGTACTTGCACCGATCAAACCTTCTTCAAAACCTGGAATAAACTGGTTTGACCCAATTTCGAGTAAAAATTCTTGTGCGGCCATATTCTCAGGGCTTGTCCCGTCGGCTTTAGTTCCTTTGAAGTTAATGACAGCAAATGATCCACTTTCTAATGGCTTACCTTCAACTCCTTTCATTTCTGCTTTTGAACCAAGATAAGAGTCTCTCATTCGATTGACATCTTCATCAGTCACTTCTGATTTTTCATATTCAAAGCTTAGCTTATCTAAGTCTTTTAATTCTACTGCTGGAAAGGTTTCAACAATAGCCTCAAAGCTTACTTTCTTCCCTGCTTCATAATTTACATTTTCAAATGATGGATAACCAACAAGTCTAATCTTTTCTTCGTTGATCGCTTCAAAAAATCTGTTTTGGATAAACTGATTAAGTGCATCTGACTCAACTTGTGGACGGTACATTTTTTCAATCACTGGAAGTGGAGCTTTCCCTTTTCTGAAACCTTTAAGATTGGCCGTTTTTTGCTTTTGAAGTAGCGCCATTTTGATCTCATCAGCAAGGTCTAAAGATTCAAAATTAAAAACGATTTTCTTAGTACAATCGTTGATTTCTTCAACGGAATAGTTCATAGCTTCCTCTATTGTTTAAATGAATTTAATTGGTCCTTGCTTTTAGCTAGTGAGAGGGTCATCTGTCAATTTTTAAGGGCGTTTAGGCGATCTAAGCATAGGAAACTTCGTGCAAAAAAAGTCCATGGGCAGGAGCGACAAAACGCCTTTCAGACTTAAGCTCAGGGTCAAAAAGATCTTCAAATTGCGCAGCGCTTATTTTCCCTTGGGCATAATCTAAAAGAGTCCCAACCATAAGTCTGACCATCTGTTTTAAAAACCCCGAGCCTCTAAACTTTAAGCAAAAAATAGCTCTTCCCTCAACACCAAATGGCCCTACTTGATTCAACTGAGAAAGATCTGCTTCAAAAATTTCTCTAATATAAGAATTCACAGGGGTGCCAACACAAAAGAAATTGTGAAAACTTTTTTCTCCATGAAAAAAATCCATCCCCTTCTCAAGCTTTGCAAGATCAAAGTCTCCTTGAAAATGGGCGACATAACGATAAAGAAACAAACCTGGATCTTCAAAACTTAAGTAATAGCGATACTCTTTGCTAAGTGAATCCTGAATAGGATGAAAACTCTCATCACATTCACAGGCCTCAATAATCTTGATTCCAGTAGGAAGTGTGTCGTTAAGCCCCTTTTTTAGGTTGGCACTCGGAATTGAGCGAGAGAGACTTAATTTTACAACTTGAGCTCTTGCATGAACTCCTGAATCCGTTCTTCCCGATGCCATGGTTAAAACAGAGTCGTCATTAAAGACCTTCGCTATTGTTTGATTAAGATCACCTTGGATCGTTTTCACATTTGGCTGAATCTGCCAGCCATAATAATCTGTACCGTCATATGAAATTTTAAGTTTATAGGTATTCAAAAGTGATTCCCATTCCATATGTTGATCCACTGATTTGAATATCAGTATCACTAAAAGTGGAATAAGATTGGTGTCTCATATAAAAATCAAGACTCATTCTCGTCGCTTTATAAAGTGAATAAATGTCTCTTCCAAGACTTGGAAAAAAAGAACTCAAAGTAAAACTCAAGGCACCATTAGCTGAGTAACCATGCCCAACCTGTCTTCGATCCTTCGAAGCGTCTGTATCCTTTCTGTCATCACGACTCTGTAAAAGAAGCATGCCACCGTAGGCACCACCCAAACTAATCCCCACATATTTCGATGGCCTTAAAGTCAGCCCTACTTCAAATTCCATGGGAATCGTCCAAAGTTTAAATTCAGTAGTACTTTCTTCAGCAATAGGAGGCGCAAAGTATCCATAGCCTCTGTTGTAACCAATTCCTAAATTAAATCCATAATAGAGAGTTTTATTCATTCTATTTTTAAGATTAAAAAAGAAAGTTCCAAGGTTTAAAGAATTACTTCCCTCTCGAAAAGTTCGGTTAAAGATGTCATTTCGATCTTGGTAATCATAATTATCAGTCATATAGACAAAGCTAAATGTTGATTTTCCTTCGTTGTGAATTGCAGTCATAAAGCCTGAATCAGATGTGACCTCATAACTTGAAACCTGTGTTTCTCCAGGGTTTGCAATATTGAACTGTCCAAACTTTTGAACATTTCCAGCATATTTTGAATTGTCTTTTTGGGGAAAGAAGTGGGCTGTTTTATCAGATTTCATTTTCTCATCGCCTGCGAACTCGCTTGATTTTTGAGAAGTGACAAGATGAGGAGCAGGCTCGTTTTTTTCTTTATTAGAATCGTTTGAGTAGAGCTTTTGCTCTATTTCTTCATCAATTTGCCCAGGCATTGCTTGATAGCCAAGCTTTTCAGTAGATGAGCATGAAATGAGACTTAAAAGAAGGACAGAAAAAGTGACTTGATTCAAAGTTTTATAAGTCATCTTCTTTTTCCTCCCATTTAAAAATATCTCCAAGTTCCCCGCGATTTAAAAGAAAATAAATTAAAGAGATAAAGATATAAGAATAAATCACAAGCCCTACCATGATCTCATGGTAAGAAAGAGTTAAGAGAATTAAGATAAAAATAAAAATCAAAAAGTATCTTCTATTTTTACGGATCCACTTTGATTGCTTCAAGCTATTGAACGGAACATTAGTAATCATGAGACTCGCAAAGAGCACAACTAAGGCACCAGGAATAATCAGGGTATCTTTAAGAATTGAGAATTCAATAGAAAGAAGAACTAAACCAATAACAGCAAGTGCCGCTGCCGGACTTGGAAGCCCTTGGAAAAAGACCGATCCTACTTTCTCAATATTTGAATTAAATCTTGCAAGCCTTAAAGCCGCGCAGAGAAGAAAGATAAATGAGATGACAATCCCAACTCTTCCAAAACTTTGAAAATAATAAAAATACACCAAAAAACTTGGAGCAATACCAAAAGTAATAATATCGCTCATTGAATCAAATTGTTCACCGAAGCTCGACTGAGTTCCAGTTAGACGAGCAACTCTTCCATCAACAGAATCAAAAATGCTTCCTAAAATAAGAATCATACAAGCTTTATCGAACTGACCAGTCATTGAAAGAATGATGGAGACAAAACCACAGGCCATATTTAAGGCCGTAAAAATATTTGGGAGGAAAAAGGCAATCTTTTGTTTATTTCCGATCATTTTTGGTCAATAACTTTTTAATTTTAGTATGTTGTTATTGGTAGTATATCGCTCTATTACCATAGATATCAAGTTAAGCTTTCGCTGAAGTCGCTGCAATTGCAGGGTTAACACTTGAAATTATAGACTTTCCTGCGTTTAACTCATCTCCAATCTGAGATTGAACCTTATAGGTCTCATCAAAATAAAGAAGCGCGAGTCCTCCAAACGGCATAAGACCGATATTGGCCCTGGCCTTCCCTCTGTCGCCAGGTGCGATGACGGTTTCAGGACTCATCGAAAACCAACATTTCACAAGCTGAATCCCAAGAGTTCCCGCAGACTTTGAATTGAGCTGAATTAAAACTCCGTTTTCTTCATCTTCAGTGGATTCTAGTTTATAAGTCATAAACCTATTGGCTTCTTTCATGAGCTTCTTTTGCACATCTTTAATTTCAGCACTTACAGGAAGGTAAACTCCATAATTATCAAAAAATCCGATTCTCACCTGCATGACTGTTTGATTTTTTCCAAAAAGAGGATGATCTACCCCTTCTTGAATTCCAGTCACCTTTCCAGAGATAGGAGCATAAACTTCTTCCCTTGTGAGAAGCTGATCTGTAAAAAGAGGAATCTTTCTTTTTCTAAAAATAACAAGAGCGATCCCGTAAAGAACGATTGCCAATAAAAAGAGCAACCACCATGAAAAAAGATAAAACACAAAGAGTGGAAACAAAAAGGCAAAATGATATCGATTTGAAAGATAAGTTCTAATTTTTCTTTTCCTTTAACGCAAACTCTACTTTAACTGGTCTAAAATAAAAAGGCTCTAGGTTAAGTTTTAGTTCTTTCACTCTTTTAAAGAATGATTTCTCGTTCTTTAATATCAATTCATGAGTGAGTTTTTCATTCTCTACATATTCTAAATCATTAGAATAGAAATCAGCGGTTTTATCTAAAAGATTATCTTTGGGGACAAGCTTTGACTCTTCTTCATCTCCATTCCAAGAATATTGAAAAAACTCATTCTTATATGCATTACAAAAAAAACTTCCCCGATCAAATCCAAGAAGCTTTGGGACTTGATGATGATAAAAACCATAACAATCAATTTCATCTTGAGAAAGAATATCTTCAAAGGGCTTAACAACTCTAATTCCAGTATAAGATCCAGGGCCCTTTGCAAGCACTAAGTTCTTGAGGGAATCAAGGTCTTGCCCATGAGATTTTAAGATTTCATAAACCTCTCCATGAATCACTCGTGAGGTTTTTTTCTCTGGAATTTCTTTATATTCAATCCAACTTAGGTCTTCACCAAGAAGACCGATCCTTAAAGTCACAGTTGTATCAATAAATAAAGTCGTCATAAGTTCTTATCGAGTAAAATCGTTAAAAATTGCCCCAAACATTAAAAGAAGAACGATCGAGAGTCCTACCTGTTGAGCAATTTCCATTTTCCTTCTTGAAATGGGTCCTCGATTTAAAATCTCAAGGAAGATAAAAAGAATATGACCACCATCAAGAATTGGAATAGGTAATAAGTTAATTATCCCTAAATTAACAGAAAATAACGCCATCAATTGTAAAAAATAAGTAATACTGATTTCAAAGGAATCATTGGCAAGCTTTCCAATAGTGACTGGCCCACCAATTTGCTTCAAGCTCGCTTGCCCTGAAATTAACATGTAAAAGCCATCAATAGTTTTTTGGATCGCTACAATTGTTCTTTGAAAGCCACTTGAAAGGGCGGCACCAAAGCTTTCAGGTTTTGTCATCACAAATTTTGGCCTTACGTACTCTCCAGCACTGTAAACACCAATTTTTTTAACGACTTTTCCATTAATCTTATCAAGTTCAGGAGTCAGTTTTTTTGTAACTTTTTTTCCTTCAGAGATAAGCTTCACCTCAACTGATTCCCCCTTACTTTGCTGAATCAGATCTCTCATTTGCATGAAACTTGTGAGAACAATGCCGTCGACCTGGGTCACAATGTCATTCGACTTGATTCCCGCTTTAAAGGCCGCTGAATTATCAACAACCTTTTCAACGACAAGATCTTTTGGATAAAGCCCAAGGGCGACTAATTCTTGTTTTCTCGTTTCAAGTTCAGTCGTTTGAAAACTCACTCCTTCTCTTTTCCTTTGGTCATCTTGAAAAAGGTCAATGAAGTTTTTATTTGGAGCTGTGAGAATCTCTTCAAGGGAACTTACAACCTCCTCACCTTGAAAACCATCGCTAAGCTTTAAAGTCTTTCCTTCACTTGAGATAAGAATTGGTTTTAAAAGAAGAGGTGGCACTTCAACAATTGCCTCAAAAAACTTCTTTCCTCCAAGGTTTACAGGAAGAACAACTTCAGCTCCTCTTCTTATCACTGTAACAGTGTTAACATTGTTAACTTCATCCCCTAAAAGATCAGTAGGATTTTTAATCTCTCTATCATTAACCTTATAAAGAATATCTCCTGTGTTAAATCCAAATGAAGCAAGTTTATGAGTTTTAAGAACTGGTCCAAGCTTAATTTCAGGAATCTTTTCTCCATTCACTGAAAGAAAAAAGAATAAGGCCATCGCCAGTAGAAAGTTTGCTAGTGGCCCACCAAAAACAATCCAGAACCTTGCCCACTTTCCTTTAAAAGTGAAACTGTACTTTCTTTGATCTTCTGGAATGCTCTCTTTATTAAGAGGATCATCACCAAACATTTTCACGTATCCACCAAGAGGAATCGCGGAAAACGCGTACTCAGTATCACTCATTTTAAATTTTAATAGCTTTGGACCAAAGCCAATTGAAAATGTTTCAACACGAACTCCAAACAGCCTTGCAAAGAGAAAATGTCCCAATTCATGAAAGAAAACCAGAGGAGTTAAAAAAAGAATAAAAATTAATACAGCTGTAATCGACATAATGCTCCATTCCCTATTTTTAGATAGGGTTATTCTACATCATTCAATTAAGGGGTGCACCTATAAGGTATTTGGAACAGCCTGGGACAAGATAAATGCAGCATAAAATGGTGCGACGACAATTAAGCTATCAATTCGGTCGTATACTCCCCCGTGTCCAGGAATAAGCTGAGAGGAATCTTTCACATTAACGATTCTTTTAAGTTTTGATTGAAATAAATCTCCAAGCTGGGCCGTAATAGAAAGAAATGGAAAAAGAAGAACATGAAAGAGAGAAACATTTAAAAAGAAATATTGCCAGAGAGCTAAAGCACAAATTGAACTCACGATTGCTCCCCCCACGGCCCCTTCGATAGTTTTATTCGGACTTACAGCTTCCCAAAGCTTGTGTTTTCCAAATTTCTTTCCACAAAACCAAGCTCCAATATCTGTTCCAAAATTAATGACGAGCAAGATGGTAATCACTCGTTCCCAAAAAGGATGAGTTAATAATGCAGCAATCGCCATACTCGGAAGTCCAATTAAAAGGAAGGGAGCGACTCTCATTGAGCGAGCAAATTGCAAAAGTGATTCGCTCAGACTTCTTTTCACAAAAAGAAAGATAAAGAGAAAGACATTGAGAACAATCCCAGCGTTAACAAACATTTGGTAATACCCGTAGCTTGACTCAATGAAATTAAAAAAGATGAAGCAAGAAACAAGAAGAGCCTGATTAAGAAGATAAGGTAAGGACTTTCGCCGATACCCAAGAATATTTGTATAGAATTCGTCAGTAAAAAGAATCGATGTCACGAGAATGAAAATACTAACCGCGCGTTCACCCTGTACCATACAGAAAGCGACAATCGCCACAAGGACAATTGCTGAAATTATTCTTTTTTGGGTATTGGACATGAGTTTTATACCTTCTAGGAAACTGAAGGCCCGGTGGCCTTAAGAATCTCGTCTTTTTGCGCTTTTGCTTTTTCACAAGTATCTGTCAGGCTAGTTTGAGAGTCAATGGCCCCAAACCTTCTCTCACGATTTGAAACCTTAGAGAGAATTGATTCAAAAATTTCACGGCTAAAATCTGGCCACTGAGTGTCTAAGAAATAAAGTTCTGCATAGGCCATTTGCCAGAGAAGAAAGTTTGAAATTCTTTGATCACCACCGGTTCGGATAAGAAGATCAATTTCAGGAACAGCAGGATTATAAAGAGAATTTGCGAGAGATTCTGAATCAATTTCTTTACCAGGATTTTCCTTAATAAATTGATTCACCGCTCGACAAATTTCTGTCCGCCCACCATAACCAAAAGCAAAATTAAGTTTTAAGCCTTTCGCATTTTTTGATTTTTCTTCAAGCTTTTTAACAAGATCGTAGGTTTCTTTTGGGAGTCCTGATAACTCTCCAATGACTTTAAAACAAATGTCGTTTTTAAGGACTCGATCCCATTCTTTAAGAACATACTTTTTTAAAAGTTTAAAAAGAAGAAGGATTTCTTTTTGAGGACGACTCCAATTCTCAGTAGAAAAAGCATAAAGAGTCAAAGACTCTAAACCAAGATCATCGGCAGCCTCAACAATTTCAGAAACAACCTTACTTCCACGAATGTGCCCCCAAAAACGAGGACGCGAGCGGCCTTTGGCCCATCTCCCATTCCCATCCATAATGAGTGCAACATTTTTAATCATGGAGTTTACTTTGGATTTTTGAGCTTAAAGGCTCATGATTTCATTTTCTTTGGTGCCCATAAGTTCATCAACTTGTTTGATATACTTATCAGTCACTGTCTGAATCTCAGCTTGAAACTTCTTTGATTCATCCTCACCAATTTCTTTATCTTTTTCAGCTTTTTTAACGACATCATTTTGATCGCGACGTGCGTTTCGAATCGCAATTTTTGCATCCTCACCAATCTTTTTAACATCACGAACTTGTTCTTTTCTTCTCTCTTCAGTGAGAGCCGGAAAAGGAATTCGAATGAGGTTTCCATCATTTGATGGAGTTAGCCCAAGATTGGCACCGAGGATTGCTTTTTCAATGTCAGCAATCATCGTTTTATCAAAAGGTTGAATTTGAAGTAGCCGAGCTTCTGGAGTACTCACCTGACCGACTTGAGCTACAGGAGTTGGAGATCCATAATAATCAACACTCACTCCATCAAGAACATTTGCCGAAGCTCTACCCGTTCTCACTTTCGTTAGTTGATTCTTTAAAGAATCAATGGCCTTTCCCATAGAAGTATTAAGCTTATCTTTGATTTCATCCATCATAACACTTTCTCCTTAAGCGAAACTAACCAACGATTGTTCCGATTTTGTCGCCAATAACGGCTTTTTGAAAGTTTCCTTTCTCAAAAACGTTAAAGACCATAATCTCCATTTTATTTTCCATACACAGAGAAAGAGCAGTCGAGTCCATCACTCTGATCTCTTCTGACTTAAGTGCTTCCATGTAGGTTAGAGAATCAAATTTCTTAGCATCTTTATGAATTGTAGGATCTCGATCATAAATACCATCAACTTTGGTGGCCTTCATAATCACGTCCGAATCAATTTCGTTGGCCCTAAGAGCAGCAGCTGTATCTGTTGTAAAATACGGATTCCCCGTTCCTGCTGCAAAAATCACAACTCGTTTCTTTTCAAGATGCCTGATAGCTCTTCTTCTAATATAAGGTTCGCAAATTTCAGACATTTCAATTGCCGACATCACTCTTGTGTGAACACCTCTTCTCTCTAGAGAATCTTGAAGAGCTAAAGCATTAATCACTGTGGCAAGCATTCCCATATGATCAGATGCGGTTCGATCCATTCCTCGAGTTGCACCGGCAACACCTCGGTGAATGTTTCCTCCACCAATAACGATTGCAGTTTCAACACCCACTTGCTGAATCGATTGAATCTCACTTGAAAAGAGATCGAGAATTTCAGGAGCGACTCCCTGGCCTTGATTACCAGAGAGTGCTTCACCTGAAAGTTTTAAAAGAATCCGTTTGTATTTCATTTCTTTCCTTGAGAGTTTGAATTAAGAAAACTGAGATTACTTACCTGTCATCTTTGCGACTTCATCAGCAAGATTGTCTTCTTTTTTCTCAATCCCTTCCCCAAGGTTGAGCTTATAGAATGCATTAAGCTCGATGTCTGTTCCAAGCTCTTTCGCTTTCGCTGCAATTAACTTAGAAACTGTAAGGTCTGGGTCTTTAACAAATTTTTGCTCTAGAAAACAAACTTCAGAAGCAAGCTTCTTAAGTTTTCCTTGAACAATCTTAGGAATCATCTCTGTCGGCTTACCTTCATCTTTAAGCTGAGCTGAGTAGATCTCTTCTTCACGCTTCTTATAATCTTCGTCGATTTCATCAGCTTTTAAGAACTTTGGAGCCGCAGCAGCTGCATGCATAGCAAGGTCTTTAAGAAGCTCTTGAACAACAGCATTGTTCGCTTCAGCAGATGTCTTAAGGTCAATCAAAACACCGATCTTTCCACCATGGTTATAAGAACCAAGAACGCCAGTGCTCTCAACAAGATCAAATCTTCTAAGATCAATCTTTTCACCACACTTAAGTGTTAGCTCGTTAACCGCTTCTTGTTTTGCAGTTTTAAGCGCTTCAATGTCAGCTGGTTTTTCTTTAAGAATTGCGTTTGCCATTTCTTTAGCAAAGTTTTGAAAATCATCACCTTTAGAAACAAAGTCTGTTTCGCAGTTTACTTCAAGAAGAACACCTGTGCTTCCTTCTACTAATGAAACAACAACACCTTCAGCAGCAATTCTTGATTGCTTCTTTTGAGCAGCTGCAAGACCTTTCTTTCTTAGAAAGTCGACTGCTTCTTCAAGGTTTCCATTTGTCTCTCCAAGAGCTTGTTTACAGGCCATCATTCCAGCACCTGTCATTTCTCTTAGTTTTTTTACATCACTTGCAGTAATTGCCATGATCCTTTCCTTTTAAAAGTTCGATTGATATTAAACTAAATTAAAAATGTTTTGCTTATTCTTCTTCTGCACCAGACTGAAGGTCGATGTCTTTCTCATACTTAGAAAGAATTTCAGACTCAAGTGCTGTATCTCTTGAATCATCATCTTTTCCACCAGATTTTGTTCTTGAAGTTTTCGAACCTTCGGCAACAGATTGCGCGAAGTACTCAAGGAACATTGTGATTGATTTGATTGCATCGTCGTTTCCAGGAACAACATAATCAACTGGAGTTGGATCACAGTTTGTATCAGTAATAGCAACAACAGGAATTCCCAGAACTTTGGCTTCTTGAATAGCGATTTTTTCAGAGCTTGGATCAACAACAAAGATCGCTCCAGGAAGCTTTCTCATATCCTTGATACCACCAAGGTTTCTTTCAAGCTTTGTCACGTCTTTTTCAATTTTTGATCTTTCTTTTTTCGTGAGAAGAGCGAAGTCTCCTGTCTCTTTCATCTTTTCAACTTTTCTTAGCTTATCAATTGAAAGAGTAATGGTTTTAAAGTTTGTAAGCATCCCACCTAGCCATCTGTGAGTAACGTGGTAAGCACCACATGATTCAGCAGCTTTAGAAACAACTTCAGAAGCTTGTCTTTTTGTTCCAACAAAAAGAACTGGCTTACCGCTAGCAGCAGTTTTCTTTAAAAAATCATAAGCTTGTTTCGCAAGAGGAATGGTTTTTCCTAGATCGATAACGTAGATTCCGTTTCTTTCTCCAAAAACGTATTTTTTCATTTTTGGATTCCATTTGTGAGTTTGGTGACCAAAGTGAGCACCAGCCTTGAGTAGACCTTCTAGGTTTAATTCAGACATAACTATCTCCTTTAAGACGGTTAACTTCACCACCCTTTTGCCGACGAAAATCGTCAGACCATCTTAATTTCAGGTGGCTAGAGGTTTATTGTTGGAGATTTGTAACACAGAAGGCGTGGGAGCACCAGAGCTCTGAGTGCTTAAAATAACAAAGTTTTTCAACTAAAACACAGTGCAAAATGAGGGGCCACCACTGACGCGCGACACAAAAACAAATAGACTAACTGTCCTTAGCTCCAAGAACTTCTCTGCCCTTAGAACCATTGGCCGGTCCGATAATACCATTGACCTCAAGCTCTTCGATGAGATTAGCCGCTCTGTTGTAACCGATTCTCAATCTTCTTTGGAGCATTGAGGCACTTGCGACTCTCGCCTCAAGAACAGTTTCTAAGGCCTGTTTATAAAGTTCGTCTCGTGAACCTCCACCACCGGCTCCCGCTCCGGGAGATCCTGATGGACCAGCATCCCCACCATTTTCAAGAAACTCTAAAGCTTCGGCATCATATTCAACATCCACTCGAGAAAGTGAATTTGTGATCATTTCGATTTCATCTTCTTCAACAAAACTTGAATGCACTCTAATTGTCTCAACACCTTGTTTAAAAAGCATGTCTCCTTTACCAAGAAGTTTCTCTGCTCCGTAGCGATCAAGAATCGTCGATGAGTCTTTACCTGTTGTCACTTTAAAAGAAACCCTCGTTGGAAAGTTTGATTTAATGACCCCAGTGATGACATCAACTGAGGGCCTTTGAGTAGCAACAATTAAGTGAATTCCCGCCGCTCTTGCTTTGGCCGCAAGTCTTGAAACCGAAGTTTCAATTTCTTTTCCATTTTTTGTGAGAATTAAATCCGCAAATTCGTCGATGATAACTACGATATACGGCAAGCTAAAGTCTTGTTCATCAAATTTAAAATATTTTCGAATCTTTTCTTTATACTCATCACTGCAGGTTTTAAGTTTATCGTGATAACCCAAAAGGTTTCTTACCCCAAAATCTTTAAGAATTGAGTAACGACGATCCATTTCTTGAGTGGCCCATAAAAGAGCATTCATTGCCGTAGGTGAATCAGTAATCACAGGCAACGTCAGGTGTGGAAGATTTGAATAGAGGGCAAGTTCAAGCTGTTTCGGATCAATAAGTATAAGCTTCAATTCTTCAGGTGAACGTTTGATTAAAAGCGATAATAAAAGTGTATTGATAAAAACTGATTTACCTGCACCCGTTGCACCAGCGACAAGCATGTGTGGCATACTCGCAAGGTCTGTTACCAGGGCGTCACCGAAAGCATCTTTCCCCATCGCAATTGGAAGCTGGGCTTTAGTGTTTTGAAATTCATCTGAATCAAGAATGTCTCCAAGAAAAATAATCTCTCTAGGACTTCTAGGAACCTCGATACCGATCGTACTTTTTCCACGCATGGGATAGACAATTCGTATCGGAGCTCCATAAAGAGCGAGAGAGAGATCTTCTTGTCTTTTGGTGACTTTAGAAACTTGAACACCTTGGCCTAATTCAAGTTCAAAAGTATCGACAACTGGACCCTTTAAGATATTGATAATTTTTCCATCAATCTTAAATTCAGCAAGTTTCTCTTCAAGGCAGTGAATGATCTTGGTGAAATAGTTTTTATCTGGTCCAAGTTTATCTTCACTAATTTTTTTATAACTCAAATCACTGACAATCGATTGGTAGCTTTCTTTTGTGATTCCTGGTTGAGCTGAAGAAGTCTGTACTGAAGGAGTTTTCTCTACCTTATCTTTTGCTTGAGGAGCTTCTTCTTGAGTCTTAACAGGTGTTTCCTGAATAGGTGCAGGCTCGATAGAGGTGCTCTCTTGCTTAACTTCTTCTTTCTCTGTAGGAGCAGTAATCTTTTCAATTCGAGATTTAAAATCGATCTTTTTTGAAACATCTTTAAGAGCAGTTAGAGGATTAGAAAGAGGCTTTTTCTTCTTTGCTGAGCTTCTTGGTGAAGAATCTTGAATCGTCACCTTCGTCTTTTTCTTAGGAAGAAGTTCTTTTAATGAAACTGTCTTTAGTT
>JBMYPC010000060.1:0-18074 GCA_049599895.1 Bacteriovoracaceae bacterium
CAATTATTACCGAGATAGTCGGTTTATTGAAACTGTTGGTATAAGCCCAGATATCTTATTAGAATCAGGACAAGATGCTTTGGATATCGCTATTCAAAAAGCGACCTCTCAAAACTGACTAATGACAAAGAGTTAACCATCTCATTACATGGAAAGATAAAAGTATGAGAAACTCATTGTTATGGAAAAACTTAGATTCATTACACTCATTTTATTCACAACCTTTTCATTTTCATCCCAATCTAAAGACCTTGAAAAAGTAACATTCGCAGGTGGCTGTTTCTGGTGTATGGAAGCTCCTTTTGAATCTCTTGTTGGAGTCAAGGAAGTTATCTCGGGGTTCTCTGGAGGAAAGAAATCAAATCCAGGTTACAATGAAGTGGCAAGTGGCCAAACGAAGCACATTGAAGTTGTTCAAATAACTTTTGACCCAAAGCTTGTTGCATTTGAGAGACTTCTTGAAATCTTTTGGTTGCAAATCAACCCCACAGATACTGGTGGTCAATTTGTGGACAGAGGTCATCAATACTCAACAGCCATTTTTTATCATAATGAATCTCAAAAAAAACTTGCTGAAATATCTAAAAAGAGAATTCAAAAATATTTTCAAAAGCCGATCGTTACAAAAATTCGAAAGTATGAATCTTTCTATCCTGCGAATGACTCTCATCAAGACTTTTACAAAAAATCAATTTATACAACTCTGAAGTATAAGTATTACCGTGAACGGTCAGGTCGGGATGATTTCTTAAAAAAGCAGTGGAATGATAAACATCCATTACTGTTTAAAGATGCTTCCTATAAGATACCAAGCAAAAAAGAATTGAAAAAAACTTTATCTGAACTTGAGTACAAAGTGATTGTTGAAGATGGAACAGAGAGGTCTTTTAGCAATGAATACTGGGATAACAAAAAAGAAGGGATCTATGTCGATAAGGTTTCAGGTGAAGTTCTCTTTAGCTCTACAGATAAATACAAATCGGGAACAGGTTGGCCTTCTTTTACCAAACCCATCACTCCTCTCAATATTGTAGAAAAAGAAGATAATAAGCTTACATCCACAAGGGTTGAAGTTAGATCAAGAAATGCAAACTCTCATCTGGGCCACGTCTTCAAAGACGGCCCTGCTCCAACAGGACTTCGATACTGTATCAATTCAGCAGCTTTAACATTCATTCCTAAAGATCAGTTAAAGAGTAAGGGCTTTTCGCAATACATAAAGCTCTTCAAATAGTCCTCACAATAAGCTTGTCTTAACTTAGGCGATTCATTATGCTTTTGCCATGATGAGACTCTTTTTTCTTTTTCTTTGCTTATTGCATGCAACAAATACATTCGCTCAAAATCGAGTCGTTGACGTCCTTTCAAGAGAAGAATTTCTTATTGAAGTTGATCCTTTTTTTGTCAGTAATGACGAACTGATTGCCCTCGTCCAGACTCCTATTGATAATGAAGTTATTGCTCAAGGAGACTGCAAGAAAATAGGAGAACTTTTTTTATGTAAGATTAACTCTTCATTAAACTATGGCATTGTGACGAGAAATGCTCCCGTTCGAATTTTTGATTCAACACGCTCTTATGAAAGCTATTCAGGAAACGCCAATCGAATTATTAGGGATCAACCAAAGATTTTTTATAAATACAAACCTTTACTCAATCAAGGACTGATATCAGGAGAAACGGCTTCAACTTTAAGTAAAAAAGAATATCTCGTTGATATGTTTGGCTCTACTCACTATGGAGTCACAAATGACTTTAACGTTGGACTTCTTACCACAAGTCTCTTATCTGATCTCATCGTAACAAAGTTCAAATATCGCTTTTATAAAAGTGATTATATGATTATGTCAGCAAGTCTTGAGCCTAAATATTCTCTTGAAGAAGAAACTTGGAACCATAGACTTTCGCTCTATTTTGATACCATTTCAAATGCAAAAGTCATCAACCACCTTACCCTCACTCTTAACCTCAATCGAACAGCGAAGATTGGAACTCAAGATCAAGAAGTTGATAAAACACAAATTGATAATAAAATCCAAACCGGTGTGGAATACATCATGGATGATTGGAATAGAATTGTATACGGGCCGTCATTTAACTTTGATACCGATTCGATTGGTGGATTTGTGAGTTATATTATTCTTTATCAAAGCTGGCATTTTGTTCTCTCATTAGAATCTCAAGATCTTTCAAATTTTACTGTCAGCTCAACCGAGGGTTATCTTCCATCATTTTATATTTACTATAGATTTTAGCCGGTTTTGCAACTTATCGAAATTTTGTAAAAGCACCTGAGAAGACTGATCAACTGACAAATAATTCTGTCGATTTTCATGACAGTGCCTAATAAAAGAGCAGATATGTTACTGAAATAATTGCTCTCTCTAGCGAAGTTCATTCTTTTGAACTACTCTAGGCATAGATATGAAATATCTTAAAAAGCCGATATTCTTCTTTCTTCTTTTTACTTCAAATCCCATATTTGCAGCAGGAGGAAATGTACTCTTTGAATCATTCTTTGGTTTTGGTTACGGGAACTGGGATCAAACCATCGATACAGATGTCACAGGGACAATTGAAGGCGACACTTTTAATTATCATTATGGTCTCAATTTACAGTACTACCTCGCATCTGATATCGCAGCACTTGGAGTTGCTTATCGAATAGGTAACGAAAGCTTCTCTTATTCTGAAGACTCTTCTGAAGATGGTGATGATTCTTGGGCGGCAAAATCTTCAGCGACTTCGAAGAATCTAGGCTTAGCACTAACTCTTCAGATGACCGGTCAAACTCAATTAAAACTTGTTTACTTCTTTAGTTCATCTCTTGAGCACGATGATCATTTTATCGATACTTTTGGAGTAGTCGAGTATGAAGGTAAGGGATTTTCTATAACCCTTCAGCGCTCACTCCTTAAGAGCTTGATGTGGACGATCAGCTTTAAATCCATGAGTTACGCCGACGCCTCTATTGACGGTGAGTCCGTAACTTTACCTGGAGCATTTTCTGATGGAACACTTGGCGAACTATCAAATAAATCCTTAGAGTTTGGCCTGGCATTACCGATAAGGTTTTTGTAACCCTTAAGGGATCACAAAATGCTGGCTGGACTTTTACCCTATATTCTCCTTTTCGCCCTCGCCTCGTGTGGTGAATCGAGTCTCACATCTGCTGATGATAGAGATGGTGGCGTTAGTTCTTCATGCAGTGGGACCGGAGACATCTCTGGAAAAGTCTCTGATGCCTCTGACGGGAGTGCTATCTCAGATGCAACCGTTACTCATGTTTCTTCAGGTGATACAGATACAACTGATGGTTCAGGGAATTACTCTTTTACAGGACTCTCTGATGGAAACCACGTTTTTACATTTGCCCAAGGGACCTACACATCTCAAAGTGTAACCGTCACGATCGATTGTAATGAAACAGCAAATGGAAACGTTTCTCTTCTTAACGCCACTCTTTCAACAAATAAAATTACAATTGTTCTTTCTTGGGGAACATCTCCATCAGATCTCGACTCGCATCTTTATATTCCTCAAACAGCTTCATCAACCTATCACCGCTATTATGCGAATAAAAATACTGATACTAATATTGATGCTGCTCCCTTTTCAAACCTTGACTATGATCACACAGGAGGGACAGGTCCAGAAACGATTACCGTTCGGTTCCAATCAAGTGCAACTGATTACCCAAGAACCTATCGCTATTTTGTTAACAATTATTCCCACTCTAACAATGGCTCCAATGATCACTTCAAAGACTCAGAAGCAGTGGTGAGAGTCTATAAAGACGGTACACTCTCAAATACCTTTAATGTCTCGACCTCAGACGAAAGTAACTATTGGCACGTCTTTGACATGTCAAGCAATGGAACTATCACTTCAAAAAACCTTTACTCAGATACTATCCCCGATAAAATTTATGAATAATCCCTATGCAAGCCTAGGACAAATCCGACACAAGTTGTAGCACTATTTTAATTGAACTATCCTGAGCACATGAAATACGGCATCCATTGGTTTAGACGAGACTTAAGAATTTGCGCAAATCCAGCTCTTCAAAAGAATTGGCAGAAAAACGAAGGAAAAGTCATTGGTCTTTTCTGTTTTGATGAGAAATTCCTTTCGCGAGATGACTTCTCGGCGAATCGATTTCAATTTTTTCTTAACACTCTTGGTGAACTAAGAAGGGAGTTGAGATTACTAGGAAGTGATCTTCTTTTACTTCCCAAGTCTCCTGATTCAGCTTTTGAGTCTCTTTTTAAAGATCTCAAAAATCACGATAAACCTTTTCCCAATACAATCAGTTGGAATAGAGATTATGAACCTTTTGCAAGGGAAAGAGATAAAAGAATAGACGCTCTATTAAAAGGTCATCAAATTGAAACCTTGACCTCACGAGACCATCTGATTATTGAACCCCATGAACTAACGAAAAAAGATTCTTCAGAAACTTATAAAGTCTACACCCCTTTCTCAAGAAGATGGATGGAGCTCTTCCAAATTAATAAACTTTCACAAAATAGAATTCCACCAAAACAAAGCCTTTTACGCTATATTGAAAATATTCAATCTCCGAAACCTAAACAGTTTTTTAGTTTGAAGTTTCAAGATATTTTCAGTCAAAATCTTTGTGACCTCGATGCCTTTGAAAATTACGAGGAAAAAAATAAAAAACATGTGACCATCGAAATTCCCCCAGCTGGCCATTCTGCTGCCATTAACCGTGTTCTTCAATTTAAAAAAAATGTAGACGCCTACGAAAACATGCGAGATACACCTAGCATTGATGGCACATCACAAATTGCTCATTTTCTAAAGAATGGAAGTCTTTCAACTTGTGAAGTCTTATCCCTCCTTGAGCTTCATAAAGACTTTCATGGTCTTCCTTCATCAAGACACAAGTATCTCAAAGAGATCATTTGGCGAGAGTTTTATTATCATATTCTTTATCATCATCCTCGAGTTGAAAAAGAGGCCTTTAACATCAAATACAAAGACGTCCCCTGGGATAACAATCCCGATTTTTTTCAAAAATGGAAAGACGGGTGTACAGGGTTTCCGATTATTGATGCAGGAATGAGGCAACTCAAAGAAACAGGTTGGATGCACAATCGAGTCAGAATGATTGTCGCTTCATTTTTAGTAAAAGATCTCAATATCGACTGGCGCCTTGGTGAAGAGTATTTCATGCGCCAACTTCTCGATGGAGACCTTGCTCCTAACAATGGTGGCTGGCAGTGGGCCGCTTCAACGGGATGTGACGCTCAACCTTATTTTCGAATTTTCAATCCATGGTCTCAAAGTAAAAAGTTTGATCCTGATGGAATATACATCAAACGATTTATTCCGGAGTTAAAAGACTTGCCTGCAAAACAACTTCACGCCCCAATTCTAGACCATAAGAATTATCCAGCGCCAATAGTTGATCACAGCGAAAGAAGAATCAGAACTCTCGAGATCTTTAAATCATTGTGAGTTGATAATTGTCTCTAACTCTTTAAAGTTTTTCTTAATAAACCACTGATAACGATTTTTATGATCTCGAAAATATTTTAATTCATCGTAACTTAATTGATTCTTTATTTCTTTTGTAAAGTCTTTTATATAGGGCCTAATTGTGAACAAAAGATAATCTGTTTCTGGAATATACGACAACGTCTGCCTTTCAAATCGAAGATAGATTCTTTGATCTTCCGCCAAAGGCTTTTCTTCATATTCAGGAAGTCTTAAGATATTCGGCCAAGTTGTTAAAGTCATGGCGCCCAATCTCTCAAATTGAAAATTTTGATCTTTAATTCTCATGAAAACTTTCTCGGGATATTTGATCACTTTATCAATATCTTGAATTCTTAAATGAAGTTCATCAAAAGTCTTTCCAATCCCCCACTTCGCTGTCCATTCATTGGGATGGCTTAGATGAATAAGGTCTGTCGTTAAATGGGAATGAGAAACATTAACCAGTGCAAAATCTTCCTGTACATTCATTGCAAAAAAATCAAACAGATCAATAAAATGATTTTTCTCTCTCTCAAAAGACGACTCTTTGTTAATGATTTTGTTATTAACAAAATGAGAGCCCTCTCTTTTTTGGTACTCAAAAAAATGGGGATACTCTTTAGACAAAAGATTAAGCAAATACTCAGAAATTCTTTCAAGAGTCTTCTCATTAATGTTTGAATGATAAAATAGCTCTGGATGATCTTTACGCATCTTCGTTTTAGAATCGTGGTACAAAGTGTAAAACTCTGGATCAACTTGAAAAACTCGCTCGCGATCTTGAGACTTCTCCTTATGAAATTCGAGCTTTCGAAGAGCAATCTTTGAAGGGCCTAGTCCCAATCGAAAGGGATCATAGTCTAAATAATCAGAGTTTAACCCCTTGAAATCTAGTACCAATTAGCTCTCCTCATTTCTATGGACTTTGACTAAGCCTTGACCAACAAAAAAACATTACCATCTTTTACAAAGTCTTGACCAACGAAACAATTTTTTGAATAAAATAGTCCAGAGGAGCAATTATGTTCAAGCATCGAAAATTAAAGATATTGATGACAGCACTATTACTTGCACTGACCTTCGTCCCCAGTGCCTTTTCAAGTGACAATAATGACAAAGATGATCAGCTTGAACCGATATCAGCTGACCACAAATTCGATTTTTCTCAGAAAACAAAACAAAAAGGCATGGCCAAGAATAGCCAGCAGAAACTGAAAAGAAACTTAAGGCCTTATACAGATGATTTTCAAGGTGTCGATGACATATTTGAAAATATGAAAAAGATGTTTAAATCTTTTGATGATTCATTTTTTGGAGGAAATCAACTTGGCCAGGGAAGAAACCTTTTTGACTTAAGACTTCATGGTCATCAGGCTATGGGAAACACTATCAACATTGAAAGATCTGAAACCGAAAATGAGCTCAAATTCAAAATTAAACTAAAAAATGTAAATAAAGAAAGCCTTAAGATCAATATCGATGAGAATGCTGCCCTTAAGATTTCAGGTGAAATGAAAAAAGAAACGAAGCAAGAAGATGAAAATGGAAATGTCTTTCGCTCATACTCTTCTTCCACATTTTCTCAAACCCTTCCACTGCCTAAAAATGCTGACCCAAGCTCTCTAAAAATACAAGAGTCAAAAGATCAATTGACTTTAGTCTTTAAGAAGCGTTAACAAAGCCTACTTGTATTTTAAATCAGTACGATTATAATTTAAAAATGAATCTTGTTTTTAGAATTTTCTTGCTTACCTTGGTCGCTTGTTCTTATCAACCGAAGAAAACAAACACCCAATCAAAAACAAATAATACAATTTCACCTTACAAAATTAACGATTTCTCATTTACCACGAACTCCCCAGTCTTAAAGTCGGAACACATATTTTGTGACAAAACGCCTTGTAAAGAAGGACAATGCCTCAAAACTTTTCATGGACTTAAAGTGTGTAGTTCAGCACAAGCAGGAGACTTCTGCATCAAAGATACTGATTGTGTTTCTACAAAATGTGCTTCTCGAGGTGATGGAGTTAAGGTTTGTATGGGTGATTCTCGTATAGGAGATTTCTGTCAAGCTGAGGCGGATTGCAAGGAGGGCAGCTGTCAACAGGTCTCCCCTCCCTACAAAGTGTGCCAATAATTCTATCTTTCAAAAAGAAAATTAACTGAATTTCCTTTCAAAGATCGTACGTGTAAAAGAACCTTGTTTCTAATTAGGCTTTGTGGAACTTCCCACTCTGCGACGAATGGTGTTTTCTTATAAGGACAGTATTGGCTTATAAGTTTCATCTTAGGAAGAATCGAAAATGTATCAACTCCGTTGTCGATATAAACAACTTCATCGAATGCCATACAGTCACTTGGCTGGTAACCATGTAAAGCCACTCTTCCTGTTCCTGGAATCACTTGAATATATTCAATGTTTGCATAAAGAAAATCATCAACTGTTTCACTTACAGCTTGTTTTACAATAAGATCAGTCTTCGCTTCATGAGTTGATCCTCTATTGATTGTCACCTTATAAGTCCCCTCTTTTAAGACACCAAGATTTATAACCTCAAGAAAGGGAACAATCATTGGAGGACAAAAAGGGTTACTCTCATCATAGCTTAAGGCTGTTGCCTTAACTTCAATTGCATTTCCATTAATAAAAACTTCAGAATCAGGGTTTTTTGTACAAGCATTTGGGAGATGACCTTCCATTACAACTTGGACATTATCATTAGAATCAAATCCTAATGGTGCATAGACATGACTCACTAATGCTGGAACAGGCGTTGGCGGAGCCGCAAAGGCTGACTGGCCAAGAATAAGAACAAAACTTGTTAAGATACATGTTGATAAGAATGCTTTCAAATCAGACTCCTTTTGAATTTTTGGCAACGAAAAAAGAATACAAAACCAAATATGAAGTGAATCCTATCCCTATCAAACATAGTTTTGATTTCAAAGAACAAAAAAGATGAGCTATGTCAGGCTATTGAAGGAGTAATGAAATGATGTCCCAAACTCTGACTCGTCGATGCTGAGATGGGTCTTCTGGGCCTCTAAGAGGCGTTGTCCGTCGATCCAAACATCTTGTCTAAGATACGGCTCTTTACTGGGAGCCAGTAGAGATAGCTTCTTATCATGAACAGTAAGTTTTAGAGTCTGGCCATCTTCAGAAGTTAAAGAAAGTTTCGTTGGCTGCGACTCGTCAAAGAACTCGAAAACTTTAAATAGTGTCATAAGAAGTGAAAACTTAACCACTGAATCAGCTGAAAAGCTGTGGCTTTTTTCATCGACAATGAGCTCTACGCCATTTTTTTGAAATATTTTTCGATAATCACTATTAAGAGTTTCAACCAATTCTTCAAGAGTATAGGTTGGTTCAGAAAGAGAAAAACTTGTATGACTGGTTAAGTTTTTTATGGCATTGATGAGCTCTGTCACTTTGGAATCAACAAGCTCAAATGTCTCTTGAAGTTCACCTTCTCCAAGAGTATCTTTTTTTATTTTCCTTTGAACGAGATAAGATCGACCTGCAATACCGGCAAGATGGTTATTGGCTTCATGAATAAGAGTGGCGACACTTTGATCTAGAAAAAAGCTTCTCAAAAACTTTTCTTGGGTTGTTCCTAACCCCTTAGGGTGATGAACATACTCAGAGCTTAAAGAGTTGTCCTCATTATAAAGTAAAACTTGAAAGAATAAATCTCTCATCGCTTCACTTGAAATTTTTTTTTCAAACTCTATAAAATCATTTTTAAGAACGTGAAACTGAATTCGAAAAAGAGATAGAAAAGCATCGTCTTGAATATCAGCTTCACTTTCAATGACCATACAGTCATCAAGATTTAGACTTTCAGAGAGATCTTTCGATCTGTAAACAATATCTCTTTTCATCTAATGTTTCTCTACTAACTTAAATAATGCTTCATAGGCCGGTTTAAAGTTGTCTGTTCGATAACTCTCAGGAAGTCCTTCAACGAAAGCCTTCGCCCCCCCAACATAGAAATCAGACTCATAGAGAAAGTCAACAAGGGTATGAGAGACACAAAACACTGTTTGAAGAAATGAAAATTGTGATGCATGAATCCCTCTTGGAAACCCTGTTCCATCTGGCTTTTCATGATGGTCCTCAATGACTTTTAATATATCTTCATCTCCCACATCAATTAGCTGAGACAGAATTTCTTTTCCTTGCTTAGGATGATCAAGCACTATTTGCTTTTCAACTCGAGAAAGCCCTTCAATATCTTTTCCTCGAACTTTGGCAAGCTTTTCTGAATCCAAAGCAATGTCATGAAAGAGAAAGGACCAAAAAGTTTTTCTTGCGAGAGAAGGTTCAAATTTGCCTAAATTTGAAAGGACTTGAATTCCAACATAGGCCCCAAGAATACTATGAGAAGATAAATACTCTCCCGATGAAGAAAACTCTTCAAGAATTTCCCCAAGCTTTTTCTTTTTTTGAATTTCATTTGAAATCAGCTCAATTTGTTGATCAACTGAATTCATTACATTTTTTGAAATCCCTAAGTACTCTAGAGTTAATTTGGAAAATAAAAAAACGGATGTTCCTATTTCACATTTTTCCAGCTTCCTTTTATCAACATAGTTTTTCTCAAAAAGATTTTTTTGAAGCAAAGAAAGCATCTTATTAAGATTTGCCATTTCAATGTAGACAAGCTCACGATTCTCATTTTGAATAAAATGTTCGAATTGCTCTTTATTCGTCTCATGCTCGGCTTCACTTAAAAACTGAACATATTTTTCATCATTCAGTTTCTTATAAGCGTTAAAATTATAAAACTCAGTCTTTTGAAAAACACTTGAGGCAATTCCAATGTAAACTTTTTCAAATGGAACAGGCTCAGTGACAGACTTTACTTCTGCTGAGCTTGCATCAATTCCTTTTTTGATTGCTTCAAAAAGAGTCTCATATTCAAACGGCTTTTGAACAATCCCTTGAAAGAAATCAACCTCCTCATGATCGTTAAACTCTTCATAATCATCAAGATAACCACCACTCAAAAGAAGAAACGGGATTTTATTATCGTTTTCCTTAAGATGCTTGAAGAGAGTTCCCCCTGTTCCATCCTGCATCGAATAATCTGAAACAATAAGGTTGTAACTATTATCTTTAGACAAGACTTCAATTGCTTCATTTCCAGAGCTCACTTGATCAATCTCAATTCCTTCGACCACCTCTTCAATGATAGTGGCAATCATCTCTCGAAGTTCAACCTCATCCTCTACAAACAACATCTTTGGCATTTATCCCTCAACCTCTTTTAAAGACCTATAAACACGAAATTCTAAGATATTGAATATTTTAAAGCAGTTTTAATTTTGAAGCTATAGAAACTCGATGAAGCAAAGCGCAGCAGGGCTGTTCTAGTAACCAAAGTCAACTCGGTGAGTTAAAAAATGATGGAACCTCTTAATCGTTGTCGTATCGTGAGGTGTTACAAGAAAAGTGAATTGGGAAATGATCTGAAATTAACTCTTTATAAACCCGATAAAAACTATCATCATATAACTGGTCAAGAAAGACCCGCTCTTCGAAGTCTGAAACCTGCTCATCAACTCTATAGTTATCTAAAACGATCTTATTTCTTTTAACGACTTTCTGAGATAATAATTGCCTCTTGTACCGCGCTAAATGCTCATTCATATTTCTTAAGCCTTTTGAGGTGGCAAGATAGTCAAAATCTTCTTCGGGACTTTGAGATACATAGTTTGAGCGAATCATATATTTTTTAGCAATTAAAGAATGAGTTTTACCTTTCGTAAAATCATACCTTGAAACCTTTGTGCTGCAGTTTGAGCGAATCTTGGAACGATCCCACATAACGTGATCGTAACTTTTCGAAAATCCTTTGGTTTCTTGGCCTGTTGAATCATAACGAAAATTAGTCAGAGTGGTTTCATCTTCACCATCAAGAGAGTAATCAGTTCGTGACAATATTTTCTGAACATAAGAATTTTTAGGCTCAAGATTCATATCTCCAAGAAAGATAAGATCCCCTTCAGAATAATCCCTATGATACTGGTTCATAAACTTAAGGATAACTTTCATTTCAACGACTCGTGCGTAATTCATTGAATTAACGCCTGATTCATGAAGATCATCCATATCTGTAGCTCCAAAGAACTTCGACAGCATTTCAGTTGATTGATTAATATCGCTTGGAGCATTGTGAATAAAATGAGATGTCATCAACGTAAAGTCGAAACGACGTGCACGAAACTTTGCAAGATATGGTCTTCTTGAAAAATAGCTTTCATAGTCATCATCTAAGAAGTCAGAGTTAAGGGCCGGATAGCAAGCAAAGTTCTTTCCTCTAGGCTCAGATTTAAAATCAAGACAATGCTCATCTTCGATAAGCTCGACCTTACTTCTTCTGTAGTAGAAACCGACATATTCTTTAAATGGTGAAGACTCTGCAAGGGGCGATGTGATCAACGACCACGAAGGATCAAGTTTTTGCAGAGCTTTTAAAAGGGAAAGGTATCCTGGTTGAACATAAATCTTCTTCTCTGAAGTTCTTGGATTTCGTCTTCCAATATACGAAAGTAACGCTTCGTTGACCTTCCGGTCTCGCCCAAGAACTGGCTGAATCTCTTGTGCGGCAAGAACATCAAAATTATCGATAACTTTTGCCACGATATCCAAATCTTTAAACTTAGCGACCTTTCCACCCAAGTGATAAAGGTTAAAGCTTCCAATTTCAAGATTGTTTGAAGCACGTCTTTGAGTTCGCCTTGGTGAAGTCGTTAGCCGACTTTTAAAATGGTGATAAGAGTCTGTGCATTCAAAAACAATATTGTTTGAGCTATTGAAACGCTTTAATTCAAGGCAGATTTCTTCCGCCGATAAAACATAAGTATAAGAAAATATAAGGGTTATAGTCAGCAATATTTTAAACATAAATTTGTGTTCTCTTAAATTTATGTAAAAATTTTAGGCTGAACGCACAGTAAATGACAAAAAAACTTGGGTACCTAACTATCTTAAATTATACATGTCAGACAATTTAAGTATATTTTAAATCAAATAAAAATATTCACATTTTGCCCACACGCATCAAGATCTTGTGCTACTTTCTGATGAGTCTTCTCAAGTCATTGATTCTTTTAATATCGCTTCGCCGCACCCCGCGAACACCTGAGCCCGCAGGAAGCCGAAGGCCATGAAGCAAGGTTGCCTTGATAACAAGGTCGGTATATTCACGACTATAAGCTTCTTTCTTTGCTTGATTAAAGTTTGCTTTGAGTTTTTTATGAGCAGCCTGCTCTTCAAGATAATGAGCTCGAGTATTAATATAGCTTCCACCATAGATCGCTTGCGCTTCCGAGAGAAATTCAAAGTTATCGTATTCAAGAACAAAATCTGAAAGAAGAATCTCTCCCGTATCTCCACTGAGAAGATAATTTTTGACATAAACGTCCAACTGCTCGAGATCTTCCACTGTATTCTCAAGCTCACCTAACATGGTCGGAAGAAGAATACGATTTCGAACAAAAGAGTAAAGATCTTGCCCAGGTGTTCGGTTCACCTGCGCTCTAACTCCCGAGAGATTCGCTTGCTCTTCACTTTGGGTATAAGCGTACAGACCAGTATTTCTCAATGCTATGGGATCATTCAACGACTTCTCAAAGGCCCTATAAAGATCGACACTCTCCTCACCAATAAAAAGTGGCCACCTCAGTTTGTCATAAACAGGTCTTTCATCTTTCCCCATTACCAGCTTAAGATTGTCTCTTCTAATCATTAAAGATTCTTTGGCTTTTTGATCAAGATAGTCTCGAATATAAGCAATGGTTAAATAATCAAAAATACTTTCTTCATTAATGATTTGAAAAAAAAGATCTTGGTCAAGCTCTCCTTCAGCTTCAAGTTCACGAAGTAAACGATCATTCAGTTTTTTAAGGCCAACTCTAAGCTGATCTTTATCGAGAAAATAACTGGTTTGCATTTCTTTTGAGAGATTCTTTGCGAGACTAAGGAGGACCTCTAGAGCGTCTCCGTCATAGAGATATTCAGAACTAACGGATCGACCAAGTTCAGCTCGGTCAAGATAGCGATCACTGACTATTTGTTTCTCCATTAAAGCTTGAATAAGTTCTGGTTCAAAGGCATTGAAGAAAAAGTCTTTTTCCTCTTCGCTCATTCGCTCCATGTGAAATGAGTTTTCAAGCTGCATCTTTTCAACCACTTGCTTTTGTACAATTTTTGAAAGTTGTTCTTGATATTTTTTAAAACATTCAGATGTAATCTCGCTAAATAATGCGTCTTTATTTGTAAGGGAAAACCCTTCTAAGGCTTCATCAATAGCAACAGAATAAGAATCCACATCACCTTTTGCATGTGCTGGATAAGCTTTGAAATAATCAAAAACGCTATAGACTTTTGTATCATCTTTCCAAACAAAATCTATCGCTCTATTAAAGAGATCGAGGCTAGCTTCTGAAACCTCTCCTTTGAGTCTTTTCATCACTTTTTCTTGGGTACAACTGATAAGAACCTCATCTAGAACCTGTTGATCCTTTTCATCAATATCATCAAAAGTAAGAAGTTTGAGCTTATTTGCTTGCAAACCAAGCTCAACGATTGAAAAGAAAATGCATCCCTCCGCATAGTCTTTATAAAGCTTAGAAGTCATTCCTAGAACATTTGAAAAACGTTTCAAACATAATTTTGTATCATCAGCTAATCTTAAAAGCTCAAGGCCTTCAATTCGATCAAGTCCAAAATATTGAGGTATTGTGTTTTCAAAAGTTTTTTGAGCGAACCGAAAGTTGACTTCTTCAATCCTCTGCATCTCACATATTTCAATAAGGCTTGAAAGACTCTGAGTCTTATATCTTTGATTTAAGGTAATACACTCATCAATTCTCTGTGAAACGAAATTTAATTTATCCTTATCATTTTCTGAAAAATAGTATTTTGCCTTTGCGGCAGAAACATTTTTATAAGTCTCAACGATAAGCTTTTCCCCTGCAAGCTTGATTGATTGCGTAGATGGAGCAGTTGAATTCGTCATCGCCTCTTGAAAATAAAAATCTAAAGCTTCGCTTACAGAAGTTTCTGACTCTGGATCGGTTAAGTCTTCTGGAACGAATGGATTAAGAACTTCCCTTTGAATCAAGTCTTCATTTAAAGCCCTGGCCTCTTCATCATTTTGAAACATTGAATAAAAGGACTCTCTGCTCAACTTTACATGCATTTGTGCTTCAGCGTTTTCAAGCTCACCACCGAGGTCTTCAAGGTCTTTAAAATTCTCAATATCACTGGAGAACTCTTCCAATCGCTCTTTTTTACTTTCTTCAGTAATTGGATAAATCTCTAATAGCTCAGGAAGAATCTTTTTCTTATAAGATTTTACAACAGCTTCCATCAGGCAGTCCTTCTCACTGCACTTTCCTTTAGAGGTTAATAACTCATAATCTTTAAAAATGAAGTCGTCCCAGATCTCTTGAATCGAATAAGGATAATCTCTTTTATTAACAAAGTTAAATTTGCGACTTTTTAAACATTGTCTAAATTGATGAAGACTCTTAAAAAGCTCCTCTCCTGGATCTTTAGACTCTTTTTGTTCTTCTTCGACGAGAGGGACCTCTTCAGTTTCTTCTTCAATAGGAGAATCAAAGTCCATTAGAGAAAAGTCTAAAACATCTTCCTCTTCCTTAGTCTCTTCCAGAACAGAAGAAACATTTGCGTCTTCTGTCTTGTCTACAATTTCGTTAAGCTTTTTGTAAAAACAACTTTCAACCTTTTCAGAAAGCTGAATCTTCTGGCCAAGATCTGGAAGCTCATTCAACGATCTTTGAAAGACCTCGACTGATTCGGCACAAAGCTTATATGAGAGTGAATTTTGCTCTTGAGCACAACTTTGTAATAATCGATCAATTTCACTTAGAACAAACTGGTCATCAAGATTGCTTTTAAGATATTCAAAACTTGACTTATGGTAACAATTTAATAATGACTCTTTAACTTCTTCCCTTGTCTCAAAGCTCACTGGATTTAACACTTTTTCATTGAATTGATCTTCTCGTATAACATCCTTTTCAATTAGACATTGAAAAAGACTTGAAGATGTCTCCGGTTTTTTTAGAGAAAGAATATTAAGTGTTTCTGTTAAATAACAATCGGGAACCTTTTCACAAAAGGGAATGGTTTGAATATCAGAAAGTTCAATCCCTAACTCAGGAAGAAATGAATTAAAATATCGAAGCTCTCTAGCTCGCATCTGGGGAGGGTCGACTTTATTGAAGTTTCGTGGAACATCGATATTTGTACGATAACCCTCTTGATTCTTTTCGAGTGAAGCTGAAACCTGGCGATAGTGCTTTACGGCTCCGTCACCTATGTAAAACCCTATTTGAAGATCACCATTACCACGCTCTTTAAAAGAGAATTTGAGAAGTCTTTCACCTCTAAGATCTTCCTCTTCATCATCCAGCATTAAACTTGCATCAAGAATGAGATTTTCATAAAGGCCATAACTTCCATCTTCTTCTTTCGAAACAATAATATCACTTAATGGTCTTCCGTTTTGTCTCGTAAAACTCAGTCCAAGAATTTCACCGTCTTTATTCTCTGGAGCACGAACTGTAAAACCTTCTCCATTCAGATTAAAATCAAAAAGCTCATGAGATCTTACAACATCGAGACCTTCATTTGAGCTTAACTTTCTTTCCTTTTGATCTTCTAGCTCAAGACCATCGATAGCGTTAAGTGAATCAGACTCAAGCTCTGTTCCTTGACTTTCACTTAAAGGCCCTGTGTAAAGATGAATCACTCGACATAAAGCCCCTTCGCTTTCTCTATATTTAAATCCATTTAAAAGAGAGAAGAACTTATCTCTTTCATGAGCCGGAATTCCATAAGTTTGAAAAACGTCGAGAAGTTTTGCCTGAGAGATTCGAATCTCTTTTGGGCTTGAAATATTAAACTTCCAACGTTTCACTGGTGCAGGTCTTAATGTTAAAACGAGGAGATCGTCTATTTCTTGGTGGTCTAGACTCCATGAAAGCTTTCCCTGGGAATAGGTATAGAGCCTCGTTCCCTCTCCTGAAGCTTGAAGGTTTTGAGGGTAAATGCCAGCATAAAGCAATAGAACTATTGCAAAAGGCAACATAACCGATTGAATTTTAAGGCACTTTAAGCCCATAGAGACATTCTCCCACTATTGCTATCGGTTAATTACTTGATTTACTTGATAGTCTACTTTTTAATCAAATTAATGATTTAAGCTATCTTTTTTACATGCCGATAGAGAGTTACGTTAAAATTAGATATACCGGTGAGCGTATATCTTTCATAAGTTTTAAGTGGGTTTAAGGATCCATATTTGAAAATGTATTGGAGTCAAAAAATGTCTTTCCTTACTCTTGGTAAAGCAAAAGTTTTTCTTACGTCGTTAGTATTTACTTCTCTTCTTCTTCCAGGCTTAGCTGGAGCTTCTGCATTTAAAGCAGCAGGAGAAGGAGCAAAGCTTTTATTCGATTCAACGAATATTGGTAAAGCAGCTAAAGATGTATTCGGTTTAGCAGGTGATGATGTTAAAGCTCACGCACGAAACATGAAGGCCATTGGAACAATTCTGATCAAGAACCAAAATGATAGCTCTAATAAAAATGACATCATTGCAGCTCTTGAATATCTGATGAAAAATATTTCTGAAAATGACTTAAAATATACAGGTGATGAAGCAAAATTTAAGGAACTCCAAGAGCTTTTCTACTCAGAGAAGTCTCTTAATAAAGCGCAATTATCGAGACTTATGGATCTAACGGCTCACTTTGCTCAAAACTACACAAAAGTGAACGCAGGTTATTTTCCAAACTGCAGTGTTTGTGCGAGTTCACATTTTAAAGCTTATAAATACGGTTATCTCGACATTCAAAAATGGCCAGCATCTTTTAAAGACTCACTTAAAAGTGCCAATGAAAAAACTCTTCCGGAGCAAATGAGAGAAATTGAGACGTTTATGAAGGACCAAGGTCTTGAGAACTTCAGCTTTCAAACCAGTGAACTTTTTAGAAATAATAGTCAAAGAGTTTTCAGTTTCTATGTTGCTATGACTCTTCATCAAAAAACACTTGTTAAAGGTGCTGACCTCAGTAACGCTTCTGAGGTTCTTTATGCATCAAAAGTTTTTAAAGAAATCTTGGCAATCAATAATGTTGTTAACAAGCAAGCAGGTAAAGCAGATTTTTTCCATGGATTCAGTGCTGAAACAATGGTTCATAATTACATGGAATCACTTGCAAAAGCTGCGAGTGACAAAGTCGAAGAAACTCCACAAGAACTCCTTGAATCACTTAATCGTTCATTAAGTACTCTAAGAAAGAAAATGGAAGCAAACCCAGTAGGTTATGCAACTCCTACTAACGTAAGAAATGGATTTAAAGAGACTCTTATTGAACTTTCTGATGATGGAAGTGGTACGAGAAAGCTTACTCCGGAAAAAGCTGACGATCTTCTTAATAAGTGTCGTTTTTTCGATTAGAATTTTTTCAATTTAAAAGAGATCAGGCGCCCCTGGGTTAGCTTTAGATAATGCAAGTCTAAGAACACC
>JBMYPC010000061.1:0-17871 GCA_049599895.1 Bacteriovoracaceae bacterium
GGCCCCCAGCAAGTGCCGCTTGAGGGATCTGAGTTTTCACGTGGTCCATAAGGTCACAGCCCGTACACAGAGACGAGAGAACTGTAGTATCTGAAATCGGAGAACATTGATCCCCGAAAACGGAACCATCCATTACCGTAGCAAAACAAATCGTCATAAAAAACTCAGGATGGGCCAATCCCTGCGCCTGAGCAACAGCGTAAGCGAGTGGCATTGCCAGGGGAAAAGCAACCGCATAGGTTCCCCAACTGGTTCCAGTGGAAAAGGCAATAATTAATGTTAGAACAAAGAGCATGGCCGGGAGAATCCAATAAGGAATTGTTCCTCCGAGAAGTTCCATAAGGTAGATTCCACCACCTGCATCTTTACTCACCCCACCAATTGTAATTGCGAGTAAAAGAATGACGGAACCAAGAACAACACCTTTCATTCCACTTTCCATACCTTCAATAAGATCCCGAAGGGCCATCCCTTTAAAAAGAGCAAGACCAATTGAACTTAAAAGTGCAAAACCAAAGGCCATCTGAACATAAGGTGATCCATAAAGAGCAAAAGTCACAAGACAGGTTCCGATAAGAATTCCAAGAGGAACGAAAAAATCAACCACACTTGGAGTATACCCTTCAGGAACCGTCACATCTTCTAGTTCCTCAGCTCTTAGAGGATTGGCCCCAGGAGCATCAAGTTCACCTGTTTCTCTTGACCTTTTAATTGCCGCTTTAAGCTTTTTCCCAAGCCAAGGACTTTTATCGATACTGAGAAGAAATGTCCCTAAGACAGCAAAAATAGCGTAGAAACAAAAAGGGACACTTTTAAAGAAAAAAGAAATTCGATCTGATTCAGTGGCAAGCCAGGCAACACCTGAAACATAAATGAGGGCCTGAATGTAACCAGGCCAAGCATTGAACGCAAGCTGAGAAGCAATTGGAGAGGCGGTGGAATCAACAATATAAGAAAGCTCTTCGTGAGAGATATTCTCTTTGTCAGCTAAAGGCTTAACAGTGGTACCAACTAAAACAGTACTGATTGTCCCACCCTGAAAAAAAATAACTCCAAGAAACCAACTAATGAGCTTCGCGGAACGTGGACCCTTAACAAATTTTTTCGTCATAAACTCAGCAAAGGCCCTTGCCGCCCCAGTTTTTGACCACATCCCCACTAAGCCACCCATTAGCCATAGATAAAGAATGATAATTGAAGCAGAACTTTTTGACATAAGAGAAGGAATAAAAACTTCGTCAAAAAGTTGATATTTTCCCATCAGAAAAGCACCTGTAATCACACCACCGGCTAGAGCCGTTACAGGCTCACGAGTAATCCAACAAAGGAGAACCGCTGCAAAAGCTGGAAGTAGAGACCAAATCCCAAAGTGTTGCTTGAGTTGAAAAAGATAGTATTCAGTCTTTCCATCGACTTCAGTAAAGGCGTACTCTTCAACATCTTTTGCTGACTTTCCTTCAGGTAAAACATAGTTGTCAGAGTTAAAGCTCGACGGAGCAAGAGTTGATTCAGTGTTCAAGTCTACTGCTTCAAAGTATTTCGGCTTTCCTTTGTAGGTATAAAAGGTTTTGCCGGCTTCATCGGTTTTAGCATCGATGTTGACCTTCTCTATAGAATAATAGGGACTAACGTTTTTTCCTACAATGTAGGATCCAATAAGAAGGAGACCAAAGATAATGAAGTTAAAAGTTTGCTTCTTAAGCATAAAAGCTCCGTAAATTAAATGAATTTGATTTTATTCACTTAAGTTTACGAAGCCTATTGATTTAGATCAACGAAATTTTTAAAAAGCCTCTAACACCCTCTTACATTAAACCAATTTCACGAAGTCGTTGGTTGAGAAACTCACCAGCAGTGATGTCGTCCCATTTCTTTCCCTCGCCAACACATTGAGGAAGAATCGCTAATGATGCCTCTGAATGGGGATGAACAAAGAATGGCATTGAAAAACGAGTTGTTGAAGTATCGTCAGGGTTAACTACTCTATGAGTTGTCGCTGGGAGGATTCCGTTTGTAAGCCTTGCCATCATGTCACCGGTATCAACAACAATTTGCCCAGGCTTACTCTTAACCGGTAACCAAGTACCATCTCTATCAAGTAACTCAAGACCAGAGTCGGTCGCGCCAACAAGTAAAGTAATCAAGTTTATATCTTCATGAGCTGCCGCTCTTACAGAGTTTTTTGTATCTTGATTAACCACTGGTGGGTAGTGAATCAGTCTTAAGATGGAGTTTCCGTCATGAATCATCTCTGAGAAATAATTTGCGGGAACATCTAAAGCTTTTCCGATAGCACTTAAAAGGGCCTCGGCTGTTTTATCCATTGCCTTATAAAGATCTCCATAGGCCTTACGAAATTCCGGAAGATCTTTATCAGGCCAAACATTCGCTGGGTAAACATCTTTATACTTACTATCGCTTGAAAGCTCTCTTCCCACATGCCAGAACTCCTTAAGGTCGGGATTAGGATTGTCTTTAGCATGCTCTTTACCAAATGGGGTGAAACCTCTTTGTCCACCTGAAACTCCCCCATATTGATTTTTGACTTCGTCTTCTAAAGCAAAAAATTGTTGTCCTATTTCATAAGCACGATCAACTTTATCCTGCTCAATAAGATGATCATCAAGAATTATAAAACCATATTCTTTAAGGGCACTATAAAGAGTGTCGACAAACTTGAGCTGATCTTCAGCAGATCCCTCTGTAAATGATTTCAATGACAATGTTGGAACTTCTCTATTGCTCATAACGCACTCCTAAAATCGATGAAACGGCTAGTCATAACTATTAGTTTCACTTAAAAAAATTATTAGCTGAAACTATGATTCATGGTAGATCTCGTCAATTTCAAAAAGCAGATTCTAGCTATAGAATAATTAGATAAGATATTCAGTTTAATATCTAAAATACCTCTAGAAGTCTTCACATTTGAGAACATGATAAGCTGGCGTCTCGTAAGGATGGGACTTCTTAAGAGCTTCAATTACTTGCTTAATGATTTTGCCTTCAACAACCATCTCAACCTTTACTTCTTCAACTTTTTCGAGCTCATTTAAAAGGCCTACATGAGGGTTTGTACCAGGCAGAGGTTTGAATTGGCCAAGGCCTTTAGTCTCAAAAGAACAATGACTATAATCACCAATCCTCCCAGCACCGGCTTTGAAAAGACTCTCTTTCACGATTTCACTATGAGTTTCTGGAACATAAACAGCTAGTAGAAACATTATTGAACTCCTTTTTATCCGACTTTTTTGGTTTTTATCTTTATTCAAACATCTTTTTAAAACTTACATCAGAAGACATATTTAATTTTATGTTCAAGAATATTAGGGATCAATTAGGAGTCTTAAATTTTTTCACGGAGGAAGAATAATGGGAAAGACATTTATTATTAGTCTGTTCGCCCTCACAATGGCAGTTCAAGGAATGGCATGTGAGTTCCATGGTTGGGGCGGAATTGTTGCAGAGAACAGTCTCTACATTCCAGCTGGGTTTAAAAGCGCTGGTGGAATCAATGTAACTCAGTTCAATGAGACACTAGACAAAATCGAAGAGATCTACGGGCCAATTTTTAAAGAAAAATTTGGTGCTCTTCTTAACGTCCAAAGAGATTGGGATGACGGAACAGTTAACGCTTATGCGACTCAATCAGGAAGTACTTGGATTATTAAAATGTTTGGCGGTCTCGCAAGACATCCAACAATCTCTCAAGACGCTTTTGCAACTGTTGCCTGCCATGAAATTGGTCACCACATTGCTGGTGCTCCAAAAAGAAAAGGATGGTGGGGATCTTCAAGCTGGGCCTCAAACGAAGGACAGTCTGATTATTTCGCAACTTCAAAGTGTTTAAGAAAATATATGGAAAATGATGACAACGAAGCAATGATGAAAGACAAAGTTCTTCCTCAGACTGTTGTTGATAAGTGTAATGCGATCTTTACGAATAGTAATGAAGTAGCAATGTGTTACAGAACAGCTCTTGCAGGATTAAGCCTAGCAAGCCTTTTCAAAGCATTGAGAAATTCAACTGACCCACTTAAGTTTTCAACACCTGATCAAAACGTTGTAACAAAAACAAACGACATGCACCCTGCTTCACAATGTCGTCTCGACACTTACTTTCAAGGTGGACTGTGCGAAAGATCAGCTTATGATGATCCAAGCCAGACAAACTACAAAACTGGTTACTGCATCAGAAAAGATGGATATACTGAAGGTGTAAGACCTCTTTGTTGGTTCAAAGAGCCAGGTGCTTAAGTTTTACCACTTACCAAAGTAACAAAGCTTATAATAAAGGCCCATCTCTAAGAGATGGGCTTTTTTTATTCGAAACTTTCCCTTTATTTCAAATGCTTACCTTATCTTTGCTCCTTCTCTCGGTTAGGTGTTCTTCAATGAAAAGACTTTTGACACCTCTATAAATATTGGAAAATACAAAAACCGAGCGATAAAAAGAGCTAAAATCTTTCAATAGTCAATTTTTGCTTAAAGACTCTATTTATGAAAGGAAAGATGCTCTTAATTTTAGCGCTTATGATTCTCACAAGCTGTGCGAAAGACCCTACTATAAAAAAAGAAGTCTCCACTCAATCCCAAAAGAAAACCATTGCCTGTGATTTTGATCAGCCCGAGAAAGAAAAATCAGGAAATGAAAAAGGGCCTGATGCTCAAAAAGAATCTCGAGAAGCGAATGATAGTGAAACAATTATTACCGAAACCCCGGAGACAGAGCTCCCCATAACTCCGCCAGAACAAACACCAGAACAAGTCGTTGACACAGAAGAAGCTTCTCCCCTGCCTGAAGATAATGATGATCTCGCCTCAAGCAACGAATCTCAAAACATTGATAAACTTTTGCTGGAATCAAAAATCAAGATTTTTCAAAGGCTCGAACAAAACTTTGTTGAGGACTCTCACTATTTCTTTTCGCAAGTTTCTGAAGTTTCTCAAATAAAGCTCATCAAAAAGACAGATGCCCCTCTCGATCTTAAACAAATTGATAATAACTTAAGTCTCATTAAAGTGATTCTTGATGTTGTAGAAAGTGAAAATGAGTATCCCGAAGAAATTGCGATTAAGATTTCTTTGATGCAAGAGCTTTTCTCAGGTCTCAAGCTCACTCGTCCAATGATTTATATTTTTGAAATGCTTCAATCAATCGAAAAAGGAATTGAATACAACTTTGCTTCAGAAGAGTTAGAACAACAAACGAAAGACCTTGAAGACTTTCTCGAAAAACAAAAGGATCAAATCAAAGAGTCCTATTTTTTCTTTTATCCTGATAAAGGTCCTTCATTTTTTGAGTCCCAGTACCTTGTCCTTAAAGAAAAAGTTCAAACTTATCAAAACTATTTTGCAGAAACAGATTAACACAATAAAAAAAGCCGCGTCTTAGCGCGGCCTCTTTTGAAATATATTTGTTTAAAAAATTATTTCTTTTTATCTGCTTTTTTTGGAGCTTGAATTTCAATAAGCTCAACATCAAAAACAAGTGTAGCACCACCTGGAATTTTTGCTCCAGCGCCAACATCTCCGTAACCTAGCTCAGCAGGGATCACAAGCTTCACTTTTCCACCTGCACCGACAAGCTGCATACCTTCAGTCCAACCTTTAATAACTCTGTTAAGAGGGAAAGTCGCTGCATCATTAGCATCAAACTCTGTCCCATCAATAAGAGTTCCTTTGTACTTAACTTTTACTGTATCAGTTTCTTTTGGCTTAGGACCTTTTCCTTCATCAAGAATTTTATAAGCTAGACCTGATGCTGTCTTTTTCCCACCCTCTTTCGTTACGAAAGTCTCAAGAAACTTCTTACCTTTTTCTTTTTCAACGTTAACAGATTTCATCATACGTGAACGAAACATTTGTCCGATTTTGCTCTGAAACTTACTCACCTGAATCTTAGGCTCTGTTCCTTTTGCACCATCTTTTAAACCCTGAGCAAAAGCATTTAATTCTGCTTCTGTAGGCTCAACTCGCTCAATTCTTTTACCAGTAGTATGCCCCATTGCATAAAATGTTTTTTCATCATCGTTTTCAAGTTTTACATTTCCACCTGACTGAGGCTTACAGGCAACTAATGAGCCTAAAGAGGCCAAAGCAACGATTAACAGTGATCTTTTTAAGATTGACATAAAAATCCTTTTTTTAAGGGTAACCACAAAATTTTAGCTTCCAAATCAACAACTTAGCAAGGTTTAAAATGGGAAATAAATGTTAGAATCGCTTTATAAAAAAGGCTTGTGAATTTCTTCTACCAAATTTCAGCTTCATCAATGGCCATATTGGCGAGTTCATCACAACGTTCGTTCTGAGGATGCCCACTATGACCTTTGACCCACACGGTTCGAACTTCAGCAAATCCCCCTCGCAACGCATCAAGCCTTTGCCATAGCTCAAGGTTTTCTGGAGGTTTTTTATCTGCTTTTTTCCAACCTCTGGACTTCCAACCATGAACCCATGAGTTTAGTCCATCGAGAACATATTTAGAGTCACTGTAAAGAATCACTTTTGGAGAAGCTAAGTTTTCCTGTACAGACTCAACGCTAGTAACATAATCCAATGCTTCTATCGCTGCGGTAAGTTCCATTTGATTATTAGTCGTCTTTTCAAGAAAACCATTATCTTCATGCAAAAGATTTCCTCGATCACTTTGCACCATATAGCCCCAACCACCTGGACCAGGATTGCCACGACAAGCTCCATCTGAAAAACATAAAAATGTTCCTGGTTCAATACCAAGCTCTGGAAGTGGGTAGCGATCATCAGAACCTAATGCTTCTTGATTTTGTTCAAGCTCAGCAGCCAACTCTTTCATCTTAACAAGAAGAAGATCAATTGCTCCTAGCGCTTCTTCATCGGATTGAAACTTTGATTTTAACTTCTTTAATAAACTAAGTTCTTTTTTCAAGGAGGTCTCTCTCTAGATAAGCTTAAGAAATTTTCTCTTTCCAACTTTTAAATACTGGCCTTTAAAAGTTCCATCACAAACAGCTTCTGCATCGGTAAGTTTTTTAAGCTCTTCTTCATTCTCCCCACTAAGAAGTTTTATAGCATTTTGTTTGGCCATTCTTCTAATCTCACCTTTACTAGGAAGAAGCTTTGAGTTCAAAAGTACATCCACGAGTTTCTCATTTTCACCTAACTGATACTCAGGAGTATCATCAGGGATTCCTCCCTTTGCAAAGACAGACTCAAACTGTGTTCTCATTTGCTTTGCAATGTCTTCACCATGAAAAAAGCCAACAATCATCTCCGCTAATTGTTTTTTAAGTTCATTGGGATGAGTTTTTCCAGATGCGAGCCCTTCGGAAATAGACTTGATCTCTTCTTCATCAAGGCCCGTGCAATAAGTGTAATACTCAATCATAAGCTCATCAGGAATACTCATGACTTTACCAAATTTATTAAATGGTTCATCGAGAATTCCAATATAATTTCCTAGAGACTTACTCATTTTCTGCTGGCCACAAGTCCCAGTAATAATTGGCAGAAGCATCGCCACCTGAGAACGCATCCCTTCCCATTTTTGATAATCTCGACCCATCAAAACATTAAACTTTTGATCTGTTCCGCCAAGTTCAATATCAGCTTTGATATAAACTGAATCAATCCCTTGAAGCACAGGATAAAATAATTCATGAAGAGAAAGGCTTAAGTTATTTTTTAAACGATTTCCGAAGGTATCGTGAGAAAGTAGTTTTGCCACCGTAGTCTGACTCGCCCACTTAATAACATCACGAAGCTCAACTCCATTAAACCACTCTGACTGAAATCGAACTTCAGTTTTTTCTTTATCAAGAACAGTAAATAGTTGCTGCATATACTTTTCAGCATTTGACTTCACAGATTCAGCAGTTAATGAAGGTCTCGATTCATTTTTCCCGGTAGGGTCACCAATAGAAGCAGTGTAATCCCCAATAATAACAACTCCTGTGTGACCTAAATCTTGAAACTGTCTCATCTTCCTATAGGGGACAAGATGACCCAGATGAACATCAGGATTTGTGGGATCAATTCCACACTTTACTCTCAAAGGAGTCCCAGTTCGAATGCTCGTTTTAAGGATTTTCTCAAACTCATTTTCGGGAACAATCTCACTGGTTCTAAAACCAAGTATTTTAAGCTGTCTTTGAAACTCTTTTTCCTGTTCAGGAGTTAATTCATTTGCCTCAGATGAACCGCTTTGCGTCATATTTTTTCCTATTTTTCACTTAATAACATCTAGAAAATACTACAATTATCGCACGTGAATGGAAACTTTTCATATGTAATTAAAAAAGCTTTTCTGTATAGGTTTTATATTTCAAAGCATCTTTTCAGGCCAAAGCGACTCATGCTAATTTTGTGAAGATCTTAAGGAACGAAAACTCTATGGAATTTACAGAACTAAGGCCCGGTACTTCTGTTGAAGGCGAAGAAATTAAAGCCTATCGAAGTAGCACAAAAAGTGAAAACTATATCTATCTCATCGCAGGAACTCACGGTGATGAAGTTGAAGGCGTCTATGTTCTTCAACAACTTTTTGACTGGTTAAAAAATACTGACGAACTTGAATTTGCCCTCATCGTTATTCCAATTCTTAATGTTGATGGCTATCGTTCAGGGACAAGAGTTAATGCTCATGGTGTAGATCTTAATCGAAATTATCCCGACAGCAGCTGGAGTCCTGAATTTAAAGAAGATAAATACAATCCAGGACCGAAGGCCTTAAGTGAGCCGGAGAATAAGTTTTTAGATAAACTCTTTGAGAAATTTCCTCCCCGAATTGTTCTTTCTTTTCATTCTTGGAAACCAATCATTAACTACAATGGGCCATGCAAGAAAATTGCTGAATTTATTGAACGCCATAATAACTACTCAATTGCCGATGACATTGGCTATGAGACACCTGGTTCTTTAGGAAGTTACGTCCCTTCAAAATATAAAGCCCCTGTCATCACCTATGAATGCCCTCTCATTTCCAACGACAGAGGTCTTAAAGATATTTGGGAAGAAAATAGGGCCCCGCTCGAGAGTTTATTTCGATCAGATTTATTAAAACAAACTCGTTTTCAGTAATGACAAAGGGCTTAAGGTCGTCAAAAAATGGCCCTCTCTTGTCTTTTTCTAAGTAGGCTTTGATTTATTTTAATGACTAAAAGATTGACAGTCACAGCCTAAATCTTCGATTTAATAAGATTTCACACCTATGAATAGTTTCTAGGCGACCCTGTAGCTTTTACAAGCTTCAATGAATTAATCCCAGAATTTACATAAAATTTTAGAAACCCAAAACATTTAGAAAGGCCTATTTATGCTTAACCAAAAAACGACTATCCTTATTCTCGCGCTATCAGGTTCATTGGCGTCTCAAGCTTTTGCAAAGGATTCGAAGTTTACCTCCTCTGCATCATTAGAGATGAGATCTGGAGTGAGTACAGAAGGTGGCGAATCAAGACCTTTCCTTTCTACACTGGAATATTTTGGGGACTATCAACTTAATAAAAAAGTTGATTTCACATTAAGGGCCGGTGTTGAAAAAGAACTTAGTGAAAATCGCGAAGCCAGTATCAATAATACGATGATCTACAATAATATTCGAAAAATCATTGATACAAAATATGGCCACTTAGACTGGAAAACCAATGCTCTTATTCCGACAAATGAAGATTCTCGAAAAGGAAGCTCATTAGTGACTAGCATCACTACTGGACCTCTCTTAAAAATAAAAACACCTTCTCCAAAGTTTGGTGTTTCAGTTCGAACGCAACTGAGAAGAAACTTCTTTGAATTTAAAACCTCTCAATCAGAATCAGTCAATACACATTATTCACTTACTCATCGAGTTGATTTCTCTTATCGAATTACAGATTCTCTTAGTGTTTCAACTCTTTTTCTCAACTCTCATCATTGGAACGCTAACAGCAATAGAACACCAGATACATTTACGACAGTTCAATCTCTTAACTACAGCCTTGATCGCACAACCAGTCTTAGCTTAGGACACGAAATTGCAGACTATACATTCAAGTCTGATGGAGTAAGTTCAAACATTTCTGTATTCGATAGAAAATCATCAACAGTTTATTTAAGTATGTTCAAAAGCTTCTAATCAAAACTAGGAAAGGGTGTAAAGTTGAAGACAAAACTAAAATTTCTTTTTCTCGCACTTGCTCTTATTCTCAGCTCGTGTTCAGTTGAAAGAGAAGAGAGTTTTGATGAAAGTGTTGATACATCAGGTCTTTTAACAATCGCTCAATTTAAAAGTGGAAATTGTTCAGTTCAAGCAATTGAGGCCATCATTGAACCCCAAGGTGTGACAAAGGCCACCAGCCTTAACAATAAAGAAAGCTTCTTTCTTTCTAATCACCCTATTGTTTCTTATGAAACAGACTGCCCTCTTTTTGATAACATGCCATTTAGAGGACTTCCAGGTTACACCTATCAGATTTCTTATCAATTAGAGCAATCTAAAGAGAATCATAATCATTACTTTATCTCTTTTTCTAAAATCTCAACCAAAAAGACCATGTCTCATCATGAGACAAATTTGGTTTCGTCAGTGCTTAAAGGTGAGGACAAGACTGAAAACACTGAAGATGACCTTTATGTCATTCCACTGTTTAAATACAGAGTAAATCTTTTGATGAAAGAGTATCGAAAAGACCCTAATTCAAGAGAAAACACACACATTACCTTTTTAAAAGAAGTTCACTCACTCAGTGATGCGACTTTTTTTCGAATTGCTTCAACTCGTTTTCTCGCAAAACCTCATATTCGTCAGGATACATTTCCGGTGAGTTTTTTCGAAGGACCTTGGTTTTATTCACGAACGATTGTTTCAGCAAGTGTTGATGAAGAACATACAGTAGGAAGAGTCCTTAATGACTTTACATATGAAAATAAATCGCGGGTAAAGTTTGAGCAAGTAGACAATGGTTTTACTATTGTTGGGACAAGTATTGACCCATCGATTAATCCCAATAAGCTCGAAAATCTTCAAGAGGCCCTATTCCTCCCTGCCAGATGGGTTGATTACAGAATTAAAGACCGTGGAGATGAAGCTGGTCTTGTTGAAGAAGAGCTTGATGACAATCACGCAGATTCAAGAAACTATAGAAAAAGAGATTATGTCTCTATTGATTTTCCAGGTGTAAAAACCAGCATGAAAGATCTTGTGAGTACTTCTCAAAGATCAGACTATTCACGAGACTTCACAAATACAAAAGCCTATTTCGAAAATCTCGAAATCACAAAGAACTACTTGAGTTTCACAATCTACTACCCTGAATTCAAAAAGAAAGTGAAATTTGCTTTTAAGCGTGCTCCTCAGAAGGCAAAGAAGCCAAGAGTTTACCACTATGATGACATGAAAAAATTTGGTTACTTTTACTCTGAGAAGAATGTTATTAAAAGCGCTGAATATCATCGAAAGGAAGACTTTAATCGACTTAATATGATTCAAAGGTTTTATCCTTCAAACAATATTATTGAGTACCGTTTATCAAAACAAACTCCAAGAAAATATTATGACGTTGCAGAAAAAGCTGTTGCAGCTTGGCAAGAAGCTTTTGACAAGGCATTTGAAGGAGCTCCTGAAAGTGAAAAAATCCAAATTGTCCTTTCTGCTGACCGTACAAACTCAAACTTTCCTAAGTATGACCTCGCAAGTATTGGTGATATTCGCTATAACATCATTAATATCATCGACTCTAAGGCAGGCCGCTCACTTTTAGGTTATGGGCCTAGTATTGTTGATTCTGAATCCGGTGAAATCATTAGTGCAACTTCAAATGTCTATGTTAACCCCGTTAGAAACAAGCTCATCTCTATTATGAGAAACTATGTTCGCTCAAAACTAGGAGTTTTAAAGAAGTTCCAACTAAACGGATTTGAGTCACAAAGTATTTCTTCTGATCATATTTCTTCAGTGCAATCCATTTCATCAAATAACCATTCATCGAGTTCAAAAATAAGTCAAACGGCTTCAGTAACAAAACTACCTCGGAAAGATAGGAAGTTTAATTTAAGAACAAGTCTTCAACAAAGACATGAATATTTTGAAAATACTTATAAGTTCAGTGTCGAAAAGATTGAATCTCGATGTGAACCAAATTTGATTGCTTACTTTTCGGATCTTTTTGAACAAAATGTCACAAGTCTTGAAGGTGAAGAATTCTCGACTCTCCTTGAAGAACACAAAGAGCAGGCCAAGTTTAAAACTCATCTCGACAACGATGAACTTTACTTCTCATCTTGTGTTGAAGACTTGATTAAAGACGACCTCCTTAGCACTCTCATTCACGAACTTGGTCATAACTTTGGCCTTTCTCACAATTTCATGGCCTCGTCAGCAAAGGAAAAGAATGCTTTTAACTTAAAAGGTGAAAAGATCTACACCTCAAGTGTCATGGACTACATTCCTCTTCGTTTAGGAACAGGTCTTAGTGTTGGTAGCTACGACATTGCAGCTATTCGCTACGGATATCGTGGGATGATCGAAACGAATAATGGAGAGCTTCTTAAAGTCCCTACCTCTCAAAGCATCAAAGATTTTGTGAAAACAGAACAAATTAAAGATATGAGACAATTTAAGTTCTGTTCTGACGATCAAATTTATAAAAGTGACCCTCTTTGTGCTGCCCATGACTTTGGATCAACTCCAAAAGATGTGGTCTCAAATATCATTCAAAACTTTTTCACCTTTCAATCTCTACAAAATTATCGCTATGATCGATTTCATGAGCTAGTTCTCGACAAAGAGACCTATATGGACGCCCTAGCGACAGAGTTCTTTGTTCCACTTAAAATGTTCTACGAAAAATGGCGCTTTTACTTAAACCGTTTAGTCTCTTCAGATAATCGTTATCTTGATTTTGCGGAAACTTCTGATCACAGAACATTCAATTCAGTCATTCAAGATAAAATTGACCAAATTGAAAATAAAGAAAACCGAGAACTCTATCAGAACTATTTTGAAACTGCTCAAACAATTCGATCTTTTCTCAACTCTATTATTATGGAACCTGCTCTCACCTGCCTCGCGATCGACCGTGAAACTAATGAATTAACTCCATTTGAGTTTCACTCTCTAAGAGAAAAGATTTACCAAAAAATGTTTCAAACCGTTTATGATTGCCAAGACCCACTTGTTGCCGATTATTTCGAGCTTGAAAACTATAATGTTCATCCAAAGGTAAGCTTTGGAACGCTTTATGAGGACATCAACGAGTCTCTTGACCCTGAAGAAGAGCAATCTTTCAAAGAGCTCTATGCCTATGGGTTTTTAAATGCCAGATCCATCGCAATTGGAACTCTTATTGAAAGAACTCCTTATCTTGAACTTCTTGCAAGACAAGGCTTTCAACCTAACTTTCTTGATAACCCCATCAATCGAAATGAGTTAAACAACTTTTTTATCACAAGAATTCAAGAAGGAATTCAGTTTGAGTATGAAGGAAAATCAGATTTCTTCCCATTTTTCTTAAGAGAAAAAGGTTATTTAAGTGATGCGACGAGAGAGTTTATTAAAAGCTTAATGATCCCAGGTAAAGACCTTCAAAATGAGCTTGTCAAACATAAGTACATTCCACAAATTGTAACTGAAAGCAGTGAATTCCTCGCATCTCAAAACTACAATGCCTTCGTCTCAAATAACCCAAGCTTTGAAGGGATTCCTTTTCGAGATGCACTTACCCACCACGCACCTGAAGAAATGCTAAGCTCTGTTGGAATCCTTTATCGAGAGCTCTCTCATAATGTCGGTTTTGTCGCAAAAGAAGACGAGTACATTCAAGCTTATGCTCTTCTTGAAACTTTTATTTCCTCAGAGAAAAAAATAAAAATTCTTTCAACTCCTGACGACTATGTGGGAATTCAAGAATTCCAAACAAATATTATCGCAAACCAAGACTTTCAACATTCTGCTGATGATGTCATGGAGATGTCTTACGATGAATTTCAAATTCTTATGGATAATATTAATAAAGAACTTCGATTTTATGGCCAAGGGGTTAAAACAATTGCTCGATATTACCTACAAGACTATTTCTTAGTTTCAGACATCTTTGACTATCTCATGAGCCGAAATATAGAGGTTTCAATGGATATGAAAATAAGAGATCTCCTCTTTAATGAATTTGATTCACAAATCAATGCTGCTCTTGATGAGAAAAATTCAAACCTTAGAGTTTCAAAAATAAAAGAACTCCCATTTACAAAAGAGAGTCCTTATCTTGATGGTGTTAACTCTGATCTTGAAATTCTTGAAGACTACTTAAAAGACCTTCCCTATGCGAATGACTTTACTTCACAAGTGGATATTATCTTCTCAATCTTCAATGAGACTTTTATTTAAGAGATTTTTTAAAGGGTCTAGCCTGCTTTAGTGAACTTGATCACTTCGACTGGACAAGCTTCGGCTGCTTCTTCAATTAAAAGACCATTATCAAGAGGAGCTTCTGGACGAATAAGACATGTCTCATCCGTCACTTCAAAAACCTCAGGAAAAATCGCTTCACAAGCATTACAAACAATACAACCTGGTTCAATCCAAACCTTTGAAACCGCATAGTTTTCTTGAACAGGAGCATCACCACCAGCAGCTCCGGCAAACTGTCCGGCAAACTCTGGATTAGTTGCAATTTTTAAGGTTTTATCAGAACGCGGAAGTGGATCGGCGATAAAACTTTTTTGAACTGTTTGATAAAGAGGTTTTTGGTACTCCACTTTATTTTGGTGATTGAATTCTTCCATTGTTTGATCGGCCATGGAAAGTTTATCAACGAAAGTTTTTCCATTAATTCTTCGATACATTGTTGTTCCATCTTTCGAAGAAAGTTCAATCTCAACAGTGGCCTTTTCAAGACCACTGGCTTCGATCATTTTTGAAAATCCTGGACCCATATCGAGATCAACAGCAAACGACGAGCTTTTTGAAGCAAACTCGTGGCTAACGTCAACTTGAGTTGGTGATCCAAATGGATTGTAGAGTCTTAATCTGACTTTATCGAACTTTGAATTTACTCTGGCACTATTCCACTTATAACCAAAACAAAAACCATTACTTCCTTTCTTTGAGCTTAAAATCTCAAAGCTTGAACGCCCAAAAAGAAAGTAAAACGCGCCAGTTAGGAGACTGAAGGCTCCAAAGGCCACAACAAGACCAAGGGATAAAAGTACCGCAATTCCCATCGCCATTATAGAAGTGTTCATAAGTCTATGACTCCAAGTGATTTAAGTTCCTGATAATTCTAGGAGATTATAACATGAATGTATTTAAAAATTTTAGCATTTTTTACAAAAATCTCGCGAATCTAAACGAAGTCAACCCGCAGCAAAGTTTATAAAAGGCTTGGCCATCTTGCCAGTCAGTTCCGCAAGACATAATGGGCCTTTCTGACTCTCGTTATCAGAGAATAACCAAATATACTTGCTTGTGGCAGGAACCGCTAAAGAATCGGATAATTCAATGTTTTCAATTTTGACACTATGCCCATTTCGAAGTTTTTTTAGCTGTTCAGTGTTCACTTTCGAAAAATTGAAGGGAAGCAAGTCATCAAGCTCAACCAGGAATCCCCGCAGTTCATCAACAAACTGACAACTTTCAATATCTTGTACATGTACATTTCCAATTTGAGTTCTTTTAAGTGCAGATAAATGGCCATCGGCCCCCAAACAATCCGCAATGTCACAAAAAAGCTGACGAATGTAAGTTCCTCCACCCACATTCGCCGAAAAAGTCATCTGCTCAAGACCAAGCTCAGAAACTTCAATTGAACTAATCCATCTCCTAACCGGAGGTTTTTCAATCTGTATTCCCTCTCTTGCATATTCATAAAGGTTTTTACCTTTGTGCTTAGCCGAACTAAACATTGGGGTCGACTGCATATAACTTGGTGAAAACTTTCGGTAGAGCTCTTGCTCAAAGTTCTCTTTTTGAGGAATGCTGTTTAATTTCCTTCCCTCACTTAACTCGCCAGTGCAATCTCCGGTATTAGATTTAATTCCAAAAACTCCTTGGGCCAAATACTTTTTATAGAGATATTGATGAGAGAAGTCCTGCAAACGGCTAGCACCATTTCCAGTTATCAACATAATTCCATCGGCAAAGGGATCAAGTGTGCCCAGATGACCAATCTTTCGTTGAAGATTTCGAGGAATAATTTTTTTAAGTTTTCTTATAAGGTCAAAGCTTGAAATGCCTGTTTCTTTGTACAAGGCCAAAACCCATGGAGACCGACTTTCGAGATGAGAAAGGAACTCATCGTAGGAGCTTTCCATAAACAATTACTCTAATGATCTGAATCGAAACCTTTACCGCTATCAGTTTCAGACTTTAAAAGATCTTCAATATGCTTTTGATCTTCAAATTGTGAGTCATTTTTAATAAGAACTTGCGGTATATGTCTCATGGTTAGTACTGAGGCAAGGTGGCTTCGAAATCTTCCCTGAAGTTTGCCCATAACTCCCTCAACCTCTTGTTTCATCTCTGGGCTAAAGCTGTCCCAATAGACAGTTGCTTGGGAGAGGTCATGGCTAAGTTCCGCTTTTGTTAAAGAAACACAAACGAGTCGAGGATCCGAGATCCCCGTCCTTAAATACTGATTTAAGGAGTTGAGGATCTTCTCTTCAAGTTTCTGTTTCTTTATATTGTTCATAACAGTTTTAAGCTTGTCCTAAAGTTTCTTCTGAAGCACTTGCGTTTGCAGCGGCTTCATCAGCACTCACAACATCTTCTAACTTTCTCTTTTGCTCTTTCATAATATAAGCTTCAAAGATGTCGCCTTTTTTCACATCGTTATAACCTTCAAGGCCAATACCACACTCAAATCCATTCTTAACTTCTTTTACATCATCTTTAAAACGTTTAAGAGAGCTAAGCTTTCCATCAAACATAATTTTTCCATCTCTTAGAAGACGAATATTACATCCAACTGCAATTTTTCCATCCACAACTGCCGATCCTGCGATGGCACCAATTTTTGGAATATTAAATGTGTCACGAACTTCAGCTCGTCCAATAAACTCTTCGATATAATCTGGCTCGAGAAGACCTTCAAGAGCAAGGGTTACATCGTTGATAAGTTCATAGATAACTGAGTAAGTCTTAACTTCAATACCTTTATCTTCAGCAAGTCTTCTTGCAGTATTATTCGGTCTCATGTTGAAACCGATAATAATTGCCGACGAAGAGATCGCAAGATTGACGTCAGAATCATTAATGGCACCAACACCACCACCAATAACTTTAACAGTTACTTCAGAGTTACTTAAGGCCATGAGGCTTTCTTTAATGGCCTCAAATGAACCTTGAACGTCTGAGCGAATAATAAGGTTAAGATCCTTCTTCTCACCTTCAGGAGCGGCTTGAGAGAAGAAGTCTTCAAGTGAAACACTTGCAGCAGCTTGTCTCGTTTCCGTAACTTCAAGTTTTTTACGCTGATCAATTCTGTTAGCAGCAATCTTTTTAGCTTCTCTTTCATTCTTGACTGTATTGAGAATCTCACCCGGAGGAGGAGCTTCTTGAAGTCCTAGAATCTGAACAGGCATTGAAGGTCCTGCGGCCTTAAGGTCTTTACCAAGATGATCTGTAAGGCTTCGTGCTCGACCATAGGTCTCACCCACAACAACACTATCGCCTTTTTTCAATGTCCCCGATTGAACGAGAACTGTCGCAACAGAACCTCGTCCTGCTTCAATTCTTGATTCAATGACAACACCTTCGGCTTTTCCTTTAGGATCAGCTCTAAGGTCTAAAATTTCAGCTTGGAGTAAAATCGCTTCTAAAAGCTCATCAAGCCCTTCACCTTTAAGAGCTGAAACACCAACAAATTGAGTCTCTCCACCCCAATCTTCTGGAGTAATCCCAACTTCAGTTAACTCTTGTTT